>CAJXSB010000025.1 GCA_913060435.1 uncultured Desulfococcus sp. | reverse complement strand
TTTGTCGAGCGTGTTGCTCCGCTCCGGGACCTGTTTGCAGAACGCTGGTACATCGACCGGTTCTATCGCTGGTTTCTCGACAGGATCATCTATGGGGGAATCTCCCGGGCCTGCACCGAGAACGACCGCCGGGTGATCGACGGCGGCGTCGACGGCGTCGGCAAGGGGGCGGCGGCCGGTGGAGAGATCCTGGCGAACCTTCACCTGGGGATGATTCAATACAAGCTGATGGTCATGTTCGCCGTGGTGTTCATGCTCGCAATTTATTTCTTCTTTTAGGGTGATGATCTGATGCATACGGAGTTTGCCGATTTTCCATTTCTGTCCGCCATTCTCTTGAGCTGCCTCGTCGGCATGCTCGTGATCATGGTGCTGCCCGCGCAACGGACCCGAGAGATCAAGTGGGTCAGCGCCGTCTTTTCGGGGCTGACCCTGATCCTGTCCGCCTACCTTTTCCTGGCATACGACCAGGCCCAGGGCGGCCTCCAGTTCGTCGAACGCCTGCCGTGGATTCCGGGGCTCGGCATCTCCTACCACAATGGTGCGGACGGGTTCAGCCTGCCGATGCTGCTCCTGACCGGCATCGTCTTCTTTACGGGCGTCTTGACCATGTGGGAGATGGAGCACCGGGTCAAGGAGTTCTTCGCGCTCATCTTTCTCCTGGTGGCCGGCGTCTTCGGCATGTTCATGGCCCTCGACCTTTTTTTCATCTTCGTCTGGTTCGATGTCTCGCTCTTTCCGATGTACCTGCTGATCGCGGTGTGGGGCAGCACCCGGAAAGAGTACGCGGCCATGAAGCTGACCCTCTATCTCCTGGCCGGAAGCGCGCTGATCCTGCCGGCCATCGTCTATCTGGTGGTCCAGTCGGGGATCGGCACCTTCGACATCCTGGCCCTCATGGCGCCCGGCACCTTCAGCCCGGGAGAGCAGAAGTTCGCATTCCTGCTCCTCTACATCGGCTTCGGCATTCTCGCGGGCGTCTGGCCCTTCCACACCTGGTCGCCGGTGGGCCATGTCGCCGCCCCCACTGCCGTCAGCATGATCCACGCCGGCGTTCTCATGAAGATCGGCGCCTTCGGCGTGCTGCGGGTGGGAATGTTCCTCTGCCCCGAAGGATGGCAGTTCTGGGCCCCGCTCATGGCCCTGCTCGCCACGGTGGGGATCGTCTACGGGGCATTCGTGGGCCTCAGCCAGAAGGACCTCAAATACTGCATCGGGTACTCGAGCGTATCCCACATGGGGATCGTGGGCCTCGGCCTCGCCACCATGACCGTCGACGGCATCAATGGGGCGGTCTTCCAGATGTTCGCCCACGGCGTGATGACGGCGCTCTTCTTCTCGTCGGTCGGGTACATTTACGACCGGACCCACACCAAAATCATCGCGGAGCTTGGCGGCCTCGGGCGGATCATGCCGGTGGCGACGACCTATTTCATTATCGCGGCGCTTACCGGCATCGGAGTGCCGTGCCTGGCCAGCTTCTGGGCCGAGCTCCTGGTCTTCATCTCGTCTTTCAAGGTCTACCCCGTCTACGGCATCCTCGCCATCTCGGGGCTGGTGGTGAGCGCACTCTTCATGCTTCGCGTGGTGCAGCGGACCTGCTACGGCCCCAAAAACGAAAAATTCGCCCATCTGCCGGACGTGCCCTTCAAGCTCGGCATTCCCCGGATGATCCTGGTCTCGGTCATCGTGCTATTCGGCCTCTTCCCGTCCCTGATGCTTGATGTGATCCGGACGGCGACAATCCCGTTTCTCCATAGGTTGCCATAATGAACTGGATGATTTTCAGCCCCGAAATCTGCTGCCTGGCGACGGCCCTCGTATTTCTGTTTCTCTCCATGGCCCCGGTGGATTCCCGCAGGGACTACATCGTCGCCATCGCCCTCACCGGCGTGGCCGTCTGCGCCTCCCTGGCCGGGATCCACGCCCAAGGCGAGTTGTTTCACGGTACCTACCGCATCGACCTCTTCTCCCAGGTCTTCAAGTCGATGCTGCTCATGGGCCTTTTCCTGGTGGTCGTCATCAGCTCGGGCCTGAACGGCATCGAGCGCCGGTATCATCCCGAATTCTACATGCTGCTCACCATCTGCACCCTGGCCTTGATGATGCTGGTGAGCGCCGTCCACATCCTGACGCTTTACGTAGCCCTGGAGCTGTCTAGCTACAGTCTCTATATCCTCGTTTTTCTTCGGAAGGGAAGGGACCAGGGCACCTCTTCGGGAATGAAATTCTTCCTCATCGGCGCGTCGGCGTCGGCGACCATGCTCTTCGGCCTGGCCCTGCTCTACGGGGCGACCAATGCCGCCTATTTTCGGGTCTTGATCGAGGTCATTCCCGGGGTCATCCACCAGCCGGAGGTCATCCTGGGCCTCGCCCTGGCACTCTGCGGCTTCTTTTTCAAGATGGCGGTCTTCCCGTTCCATTTCTGGGCGCCAGATGTTTACGAAGGAGCGGCGCACCAGGTGGCGGCCTATATCTCGACCGCTTCCAAGGTCGCCGTGATCGCCGTGCTTCTTCGCATGGCGGCCCTCACCGGCGGGGCGAGCACACACCTTGTCCATTTTCTGGCCATCCTGGCCATCATCTCCATGACGGTGGGAAACCTGACGGCCATCGCCCAGAAGGACCTCAAACGCCTGCTCGCCTTTTCCTCCATCGCCCACGCCGGCTACGTCCTGGTCGGCATCCTCTGCATCAGCCCCCAAGGGAACACCAGCGCGATATTCTACGCCCTGACCGTGCTGCTCCTCAAGTTCACCTGTTTCCTCGTGGTGGTGCAGGTGGCGTTTGACGGAGAGAACATCGAGATCGACCGACTGGCCGGGCTCCACCGCCGCTCGCCGATCATGGCCCTTGCCCTGATGACCGCACTGTTCGGCCTGGCCGGGATTCCCCCGACCATCGGCTTTACCGGGAAGCTGCTGATCTTCACGGCCGCCATGGAGAAGGGATATTTCGCCCTCGTCCTCATCGCCATGTTCAACGTGGTGATCTCCCTTTATTACTATCTCCTCGTGGTCCGTGCGGCCTATCTCCTCGAGCCGGCGGAAGGGGAGGGCGCGCTGGCTCCCATGCCCGGCGCAGGGATTCTCGCAGGCACCCTGGTGGCGGCCATCGTTGCGATCGGCATCTACCCCACGCCGATCCTCGAGTTGATCCGTGCAGCGGCGATGGCTTTAGGTTAGAGGATCAGGCAGCAGCGCAGTTCCAGAATCCCATGGCCATAAGAAAGTAAACATGCCGGGCAAGGGGCTCTCCGGCATCCATGGAAAGCTTGTGAAGGTATTGCGCGGAAAAATCAGGCCCCAGGCAGGTCCCGTCTCCCCAGATCGAACCGTTCTGCATGAGGGCGTATTTCAGGAAAATCTCCTGCCCGCCCTCGATGTCCTTCCAACGGCCATACCAACAACGAACACCAGGATGACGCTGCGATGCCACCACACGGATAGCGATTGGGAACCTGTCGTCAATCGACGCAATGCGATTCATTCGTGAATCACAAGGCGGTTTCTTCATAAATCCTATTTCGAAAAACACGCAAACCTTACGGCTGTCGAGCGAACTCCTTCAGATGCCAAAGCATTCCCTTCAGCCGGTCAATCCCGGCGTACAGTGCTGGAACCCAGGCAAGGGTGAGGAAGGTCGAGACCAGAAGCCCGGCGATGGCCACCACCGCCAGTGGAGAAAGCCGTTCGAGGCCCACGGCGGACTGGGCCGCCACCGGCGTCATGCCGGCCGCGGTGCTCAGGGCCGTCATCACGATCGGCCGGGTCCGGCGGGATATAGCCTGCTCGATGGCCTCCTGGAGCGCCGTTCCGTTCGCCCTGGCCGATTCGATGAAATCCGCCGGCAAAATGGAATTGTTGACCACGATGCCCGCCAGAAGAATCATGCCCATGGCCGCCGGCATGCATAAATGGCGTTCCAGCAGAAGCATCCCCCAGGGCACGCCGATAAATGCCAGGGGAATGGCGCTCATGACAATGAAAGGGCGCAGATAGGAGGCAAAGGCGACCACCATCGAAAAATACAGAAACAGGATCGCCAGGGCTATGGCCAATCCCAGTTCGCCGAAGCTTTCCTTCATCTGCCGGATTTCCCCTTCCTGGGTGATGCGGTATCCGGCGGGAAGCTGCATACCCGCCAGCACGGCGTCCACCTGCTCCTGAAGTTCTACAAATGATGAACGATCCCATCCTTTAACCAAAGATCCGCTTTCAATCCTTCTTTGGTCATGCCCCGAGGCTAGACTCGATCTACCAGGACGCGAATCCCATCTTCCTTTTCGATTTGGCTATATACACGTTTCGATTGAATATCCATTTTTGCTATAAGAATCCACAGGATGTTTTTACCCCGTTCGGTGTAGTGTGGTGCCTATTTTTTGCCCTTCAAAAGACAGGCGCCGCAAGCATCCTTATTTGAAATCATTTTCTTTATGCTTCGCTGCAATCACGCCGGCCAGCTTATCCAGGTCTTCAAAATCCGTTTCCGATGGCACCCCTTTGCATAGAACAGGCTCTAACACTTCGACTTTCAAATTGGGTATCATTCCCGCAAGCGTTTCCACTGTCTTTCCTCCCCATCCGTAGGAACCGATAATGGAGAGAAATTTCACTTTGGGTCTTAAAGCGTTCGCCAGCAGTGTCGCATAGGCGGCCAACGGATGAGGGCCGGCGAGAACCGTTGGCGTTCCTACGACGATTGTCGCGGCATCGACAAGCGCCATGGCGAGTTTGCCGATGTCGGTGACCGCCAGATTGAACAGTTCGACGCGAACCCCATGCGCAACCAGGCAGGATGCCAAGCGGTCTACCAACTGCCGGCTGCTGCCGTGCATGGAGACAAAGGGCAGAACAACGAGGTTGTGGGGGGCGCCCATGACCCAGTCCCGGTAGGCGTCCATGATCCAGGCCGGTTGGCCGTAGATCTGCCCATGGCTGGGGGCGATCATGCGGATGTCATAACCGTTGAGTTTTTCGATATTCTTGGTGATCACCTTGCGGAAGGGCATCATGATTTCGGCGAAGTATCGCTTGGCGGCTTCGTATACACGCCCCTGGTCCGTCACGAATAGATCGGAAGTCGCGATGTGAGAACCGTAGAAATCGCAGCTGAAGAGGATGTGATCTTCTTCCAGATAGGTCGACATGGTTTCCGGCCAGTGGACCCAGGGTGTGTGGATGAACTTCAAGGTCTTGTCCCCAAGGGAGATCGTTTCGCCGTCATCCACGGTGACAAAGGCGTTTTCGGGAATTTTCAGAAGGTCGGTCAGCATCCCTTTGGCTTTGGGCGTCACGATGACCTTTGCTTCCGGAAACCGCTCCAGGACGCGAGGGATGGCTCCGGAATGGTCCTGCTCGGCATGGTGGGAGACGATAAAGTCGATTTTGCTCACTCCAGCCAATTGCGCCATCAATTCGTCGGTCATGGGCGGATCGACGGTGTCCAGCAGCACGGTCTTCTCGCTGCCCTCGATCAAGTAGGCGTTGTATGTCGTCCCGTCCGGCAACGGAACGAGGGAGTCGAAAAGACGTCGGTCCCAATCGATGGCTCCCAGCCAGTGAACCCTCTCCGTAATTCTTCTTTTTTGCATGATTCCATTTTCCTTTCCGCGTTGTTGTCGAGGCATTGCCGTTACAGCCAGAATTCTGGATATCGCCGATTCGGCGCCAGATTATTGATCAACAGGCCAACGATCAGCATGATCAGGGCACCCGATCCCGCGGGTATCAATGCATACAAATAGCCCAGTTGATGCACGGCGTCTCCGCCGATGACGGCGATGAGCGCCGTGGCCCCGCCCGGCGGGTGCAATGTCTTGGTCAGGTGCATGAGGGCGATGGCCGTGGAGACCGCTGTGGCCGCCGCCAGCCATGGCATCTGGCCCAGGAACTGGAACGCCGCTACGCCGAGTATGGCCGAAAGCACGTGACCGCCGATCAGGTTGCGGGGCCTGGGCCAGCGGGCGATGACCGGAGCCCCCGATACCCCCTTCTCGGCCAGGAGGGTCGCGGCGGCGACCAGGTCGGCGTCGGCGTCAACGGCGTGGACTGGCGTTGTCATGATGTCAGCGGCCTTCAGGGCGTTCATCATACGCTCATGGGCAAGAGCATACGCCACCCGATAAACTTCCATGAAGTCGGATGGCGTAATGTCGATATAGCCCTGCATGGCTTCCATGGCCGCCATAACATCGTCGTCGGAAATGTCGACGGGGGCGCACTCTCGAAGGTTGGTTGAACTCACGGCATGAATCCCTTCTGATCCGTAATTGAAAGAGCTGGCACTGCCAAGTCATCTCTCCGGGCAAGCACTGCAAAATCACTCCTTCACGCTGCGCGTGATTTTTCTCGGATCGTTGATGGTTTCCCGAATTTCTTTCAGAAATTGTTCCAATGGAATACCGTAATTTCGAGCGGCATCCTCTAATGTATGAAAAGTTTCGGTCGGACACCCGATGCAGAGCATTTTTCGTCGAATGAACACGTTCATCGCCGATGGATGAATCCTCGTTAATTCGGCGACGGTTATTTTCGAATCGAAATTCATTGTGCCTCAATCACTGCTGATCAATGGTTCTTGTCCTTGCTCCGGCGCAAACAAATATTTCAATTTCCACAAAAAAGTTTAAAAATTATGTTATAGAAATTTTTTAAATCCCAATTCGGTTTGCCGCTCAGGAGATATTTGCTTACACGTATAGATGATTTGGGAAGCCTTGTCTTTGCGCAAGCGCAAACAGAAGGTGCAGTGGTGTCAATTCAGACGGCAGGAAACAGGTGTTATGTTGATCCCGAAACAAACGCTCTATCGGTCAACCGCTCTCGGTAAAGGCTACCAGCGCATGGGGGTCGGCCACAACGATACGTTTACGGCCCGACGTGATCCAACCCTTTTTCTCCCAACTGCTGAGGGTACGGCTTACGGTGTACAGGGTGGTGCCGGCGTAATCGGCCAGATCCTGGCGGCTGAGACGGAAATCGATCAAAACCCCCTCGCCGATCTTGCGCCCCGATTGTTTCATCATGCGCAGCAGAGATCTGGCGATTCGCTGTTCCACCCGTTCTGTTTGCAATTCCAGATAGCGGCGTTGAATATCATCCAAACGCTCGACGACCATCCGCAATGAATTGATGGCTATTTGCGGATACGCCGCCATGAGTTTCATGATGGTTTCCCGGTCCCATCCGATTACTTCGGAGGAGCCGACGGCCTGGGCTGTGACCGGGTAGTTTTTGCCTTTAAAAACAGAAACCACTGCGGTCAGCCCCCCGGGGTTGATGTACCGAACAATGGCCTCTTTGCCGTCCTCATGCAGCTTGCTTAGTTTGAGACGACCTTTTAGGACGAGATAGGATTTTAGGGCCGGGTCCCCCTCGCGAAAGAGCGTGGCTCCGGATTTATAGATGGCTCGACTACCAAAGCCAAAAATATCGGATATTTTTTCCGCTTCAATGCCAACAAACAAATCGGATCGAGAAAAGATGTCTGAAAAATTTACCGGATCATTCATATGAATTTGCTCAGCAGTGATGTTTTACCAACCATTTTTCTCACTATTGCATGGGCGAACGGTTTCCATCAAGCGCAAAAATACTGCTAAAACTACGTTATTCTGGCAGAAATGCACATGCAAAGATAATGTCTGTAAAATATACAATTTCCGCCAATTGTGGGCGGGCTTTATCCGCAGCTGCAACGTCAGCGAGATATCGAATCCCCGCGTGCCCTCCCAAAAGGCCAATTGGCCAATAAAGGGATGACATATGCTTTCGGAGACATATTATATATCTAATTACTTCGTTCACACCTAAAGAAAGGATGTTCTCATGAAGACGGAAGAAAAAGAGACCGTTTATGTAAAGGTGAAGGACATGGCGGGGAACGATTTTATTTGTCCTTTAAATGAACTGATTGATCCGAAAAGCGTCAGTGATGACGATTTGGAAAATTGTTTTGAGGGGGATGTGGCCGGCCGATACGCGGGGCAAATCAAAATCGTCGATTCAGGGGATTGAATATCTTCATTTAGGAACGGAGGGAAAAACACCTTTTGAATGCCAACGTATTGTTCGTTTCGTAGACTACGGTCACTCCATCACGGATATTCCGATGAATTCAGAACGGTTGTCTATCCTGGATCAACGCAACAATGAAAGGAGCGCTTAACCCTACGTGCAAGAATGGTAAGTAATGAACGACGAATCAGGGGATCAGGATGCTGCCGGTACGGTCTCGGGGCCGATATAAACACGGGATCCGATCTGTCGCGCGATACCTTTCAGCATGCTCCGGAACACCCATTGATGGGCCGGATAAAGTCCATACCAGTAGCAAAGGCCCAGCACGCCCCGAGATATAAACACCGATTCCAGCACCAGTTCGGTGGAACCCGTCCCGGGTGTCAACTGGAACACCATCAGGGCATCGCCAGGTGCCCTGATGTGCGACTCGAGCACCAATCGATGCGGTCGATCGACCTGGGACACCCGCCAGAAATGAAATCGGTCATTGGCTTCCAGAATCCTTGGTTCACGCCTTGGGGTTTTTAAACCGGGGCCGCCGACGAGTGAATCAAGCGCACCTCTGGTCCTCCACAGCAGGCGGTTGCCGTAGTATCCATTTTCGCCGCCGATCGCGTCGACGGTCTGCCAGACCGTCTCGATATCTGCTTCCAGAACGATGCGAAAAGCCATGGTGAAAATGGTTCCACCGGCATAATCGGCATCACCGCAGGCAGACCATTCCGGCGGTACAACAGTCTCGGGCCGCAAAGTGCAGGCATCCTGTTCCGCCTGCGGCCGCATGTCCAGGGCAATCCGCACGGTCTCCCGGCAAAGTTGCAGATCCAGCGGAACCATGTCGCGAATGCGATTGTCCCGGCAGACGACTGGAATACTCAACCCTTCGGCCAGCGGCCTGGCAATCTCCGCCGGCACAGGTGTGATCAGGTGAATCCACAGGGCGCTCAACTTCGGGGTCAGCACCGGTACAGGGATGATGACACGCCGCATCAGCCCGGCCTCCTCGGCGTAGATGGAGATGAGATCGCGGTAGGTGCGTACCTCTGGCCCGCCGATATCGAAGGTCTCACCAATGGTTTCAGACGATTCCAGGCAACCGTGCAGGTATCCCAGGACGTCGTTTATGGCGATGGGCTGGCAGGGTGTGCTGACCCACCGGGGGGTGATCATGACCGGCAACCGATCGACCAGGTATCTGAGCATTTCGAAAGAGGCGCTGCCGGCCCCCAGGATCATGGCCGCGCGAAGGCATGTTGTGGGCACGCCACTCTCCCGGAAGATCACTTCGACCTCATGCCGGGAGCGCAGATGCTTGCTCAGGTCCGGGTGGTCCGTATCGCCCAGTCCGCCCAGGTAGATGATCCGCCCGACCCCATGGAACGACGCGGCCGCGGCCATGTTCAACGCCGCACTGCGGTCGGCATCGGCGAATCCGCCCTGACTGGCAATCATGGAATGGATCAGATAATATACGACATCACAGCCGGCGACGGCTCGTTGGACCGAGGCGAGGTCCAAGGCATCCATGGCCACGATTTCCAGGTTGTCGTGGCGGCTCCAGGGGCGGTTTTCAAGGCGCTTCGGGTTGCGTGCAGTCGCCCGGACCCAGCAGCCCTTGGAAAGCAGGAGGGGGACCAGCCGCCCTCCAACATAACCGGTGGCGCCGGTCACCAGGATGGGCTGGCGTGTGATGGTGCCGGTGGTGGCGTTTGGATGCATTCGAATTGCCCTTCCCTTTCGGTCGAAGAGCCTGCTCATATCTGCTGCTTGGCGGTTAGGGGGCAAGCCCACGGCGTGTGGATCCAGGATACATCCGTGAAGGCCGGAGGGATTAGCTCATGGCCTGATCCCGTGTACATTCCTATGACCAGGCCATGAATTTCTACAGGTGAATTACCCGGGGATAGAGACCGGGGAAGCCTTTCCGATCGCCTCCATCGTCTCCTCGTATTTGCTGCGCATGTCGATACTGCCTTGTTCGACGTCTTTCTTGATGGGACTCCAATCCGAGGGGCACTCCGTGCGCAGCTGTTCGACCCGATTGACCATATCGTCTACGAGCATGTTAAGGTCCTGGATGTTCATCAGCATCTTCTCTTTTTCAGCTGTACCGAGTTTATCGATCTTTCGCATTGCATCGTAGAGTTTAGCCTTCCATGAGGTCATCTCCGATTCCATTGCCGAGCAAAAGTCCTTTACATCCATGGCCGTCCTCCTTTTGGTTGAACGTTCAAATGGTAGGGAAACGATAAAAGAGAGAATTCGCTATAAGGCGTGCAATATTGTCGGAAGAGCCCGAATGGAGCGATTTGTTTCTGTTATCAGCGGCGTGAATGGCAAAATCAGCAGAGCGTTCAATGTACGCCTTACAGTAAATCAAACTATATCACAAAATAACTGTCAAAATCAATGCATTTTATAGAGAGTTCTTCCCTAAAGGACCGAGATCACGGCACCGTTCAGCTGCCGCATCACCGAAACCAGTGCCGAAGCGGGCCAGCATATTTTCAGAATTTATCCGTACTGGATGCGGAACCTACAGTGCATTGAAATTCGCAGGCGCGGCAATGAGCTGCCACCCGCATGTTCTCCCCCCCGTCAATGGGGATAAGCTCAGCTTTATCACGGTTTTTATCCATTTCCAGTTTACAGGTTTTCCGGGAATAAACGCCTTCCCTGGCCGGTAATTCTGTCTGACCGTAGTCCATGGAGGAATAAACTTTTTCATCAAAGGCTCCCTGATGGCAAATGCTTCGGCACGGGGCATCGCAAAAAGCGCAGGGATCAAAATCCAATGGGCCGGTTGCCGGAAGGTTAACCGGTAATGCCATTGCCCGGAGCCTTACTCTCGGACCAAATTGGGGCGTGATGAGCAAATTGTTTTTTCCGATAACCCCCAGCCCGGCCAGAACCACGGCATCTTTGAGATAAATACCACCTTTTGTAATGGCGTAGGGAATCTGGAGCCCTATTATGCCTTCATTATTTTCGAGCCATTGGATGATCTGATTATTGATTCTAATTAAACGCAGATTGCCTTCGGTTCCTCCGGGAAAAGGATTGCGCCAGTAATCAAGCGCCGGCTCGTCTTCTGGATGGCAAATGCCTATAATCAATATAGTTTGGGCCTTTTTGGGAAAATTAACCTTCACTCCTGGTGATTGATGTTCCTGCGATGCGGCGGGGTTGCCTGAATCTGCGGCGGCATTGTCTGAATTTAGCGTATAGTGGGGTAATTTGGCGTGCATTTTATGGGAAGGAGAGCATTGCAAAGATTCGACATCAATAAATCCCGCCAGGTCCGCGCCAAATTTTCGGGCCATTTTTATTATTTCTGAGGCTAATTTTTTATCTGCATCTACAAACATCTATGAATTCCTTCGTCTCTTCTGAAAACGGTATCCCATTCTAGTATATCATCAATGATTCGGCAGAACTCTTGGGCTGCATTGCCCCCAACTCTGCAAATAGACTATCAAGGTTTTCCCTGCCGTCAAGAAGAACTTTCATATGGGCTGGGTTGTCAAGGTTCTTGATGAGAGGCCTATCGGCCAGCATGGTTTGCAGTACTCGGTTCAAGGAGTTGTTCCCGGACTTTCGGTGCTGAGTGCGCCGTACGCCACGAAAGAATTGCTCAAGGATATTGTTGGTGCGCTGAGGGTAAATCGTAACCGGTCCATTGGGAGTCATCGTTTCAATCGGATCGGCAAAGAGCTTCTCATCGTACTTGTCGATCTGTTTTGCCATGTTGCGACTGAGCGGATCCGTCGCCAATCTGGGGTCCTCATCGAGTTCGAGGCGGAACAATCTCACCCCCTCTCGGATGGTGTTGATGGCCTCGGCAGTGCCGTCATCGTTTAGAGCTTTGCTGCCGCCGGGCTCGGCGATACGCATGGCTTCGCGCAGACGGTCGAAGACCTGAGAACGCCATCGCAGTGTTTCCACCGCACTGCAAATCTGAGGATCATCGGCGATGATAGAGACGACCCTTGCCAGCGAGAAGAGGGGCTTAAATTCACGTCGTTGGGTTGCAGAGACCCGTTCAAGGACTTCCGGAAGGTGGCAGTGCAGTTCCAACAAACGTTCTGCAAACGTCAACAAGGGGCGATCGAAGGGGAAGCCATAACCGTCTCCACTCTGCTTGCCTTGCAAGCACCACAGTGCCAACGAGTAAGTCGAAATATGCGGCAGGAGTTTCGTGTCGTCCGGAAATCCGTTGGATTTGATGGCGGTTACGATGGGGGTGGTGTTACAATCTTGCTGTTGAAGATGCTCTCGATACCTTCGCGCCAGGGCGTGCAGTCGCGAACTGATACCATGCTTGCGCAAACCATTTCGGAGCTCCCTGTATGCTGGATCGAGGAAGTCTTTGCCGATGTCACGAAGAAAGTGAAAATGACACACAAAATCAAGAACGCCGGGGAAAACATCGGCGACCGCCTTGCAGATGCCGGTTCCCATATCGTGGACGCAGGCGGCGGGGGTTCCGTACGTCTTTCGTATATCTCTCAAAAATGAGGCAATATGATCCGCATTTTCCGTTGGTATTTTCACATTGGCCAGCACGATTTCGCTGAGGCCGTCCATGCCCGTCATCAGTGCCGGCGCATCACCTTCATGCGTGGCATCGAGGTGGAGGATATATCCGCCGGATCTTTCCATGGCCTGGCGGATCCGCGGCGTGGCCAGCCGATGGCTTATGGCCAGATACGTGATGAATTGACGTCCGAGATACCCTACTTCGGAAGCGGAGATCCGGATATCTCGGGCCGCCAACTCGCCTCGGACTTCCTGGGTGGTACGATACCGCTGAAACAGCGCACGACCTACAAAAATCAGGACGTCATAGCCGACATTACAGCACCGCCTGACCAGCCTCCCGAGGGCATCGGAACCCAAAGTGGTGCGGCATTTTTTGCATTGAAGCACCGTCTCGTGGGCGATGAACGGTCCGGTCATACGCAGCACGCTTTTTTTCCGTGTCTTCAGAACGGTGAGAGTGCCGCCGCAATGACATACATCTCTTTCCGGAGTAAACCGGATGACAGGAGGATCGGGAAACAAGGCGGAGGGCCGTGTCTCCTGCGATAGCCGATCGATGCAGCCGCTCAGCGCCCTCAAGGTTTTGGCGCCGTATTCCGAGTCGTTTTTTTTAAACCGTGCTGCTTGAAGAGTCTTTCGATCTGCTCCACACTGACGGTAACATTCGTGCGCCGTGCGATCGCATCGGCCAACTGTTTGAGGCTGAAGTCCGGATGGCGGATACACTCTGCCAGAACTAACAATGCAATCTCTGCCGGAAGCGGCGCCGACGTTTCGTTGCGTATCGCTTGACGCTGCGCTGCTGCGATGGATGGATCCATGGAGAAATAGACATGGGATGCCCCTTGCTTCTGCCGTTGGAGCTTTCCCTCCCGGCACAACCGGACCAGCACCGAATGGCACCGGCAGCGAACTTTCTCGCCGAGTTGCTCCGCCGTCATGCCGGCTGCACTTCGGGCGGTGAGCTGAACAAGGGTCTTGGTCAGGCTTCCAAATCTTGAGAAGCCGATATCGTTTGAAAACCACAGCCCGTCCCTGTTGAATTTCGGGATCTTGTGAAGTGTGTACCACTTTCCATTGTGGGTGATACTGCTGTAATAGCCGATATTGGCCAGAAAACGGCGCGTCGACGCTACCGAATACTGCATCTCGGCAGCGAGTGCTTCGATCATCCAGCAGGGCTGTAAGGCAAAAATGGATAAGAGACGTTGGGTTGGCTTGGCATTGGATGGCATGACAGCCTCCTGATAAAGTATTGCAAACAACCTTTGAATTGGAGATATTATGCAATACTTTATCAGAAAAACATTGATATGGCAAGAAATGCCGTGTCATCTGCTTGTCGCTCCCAATGCTCATAGTTTATAATATTTTCAAAAGGTTTGCCATAGATTGATTGGCTAAGATCGAACTTTATATTCTTGGACGGCCTGGAAAAGTTTTAAAAAGTATAGCATCAAGATAATCGTAACAAGTTGATATCTATGGATCCAACTGAATTTTGTTCCCATAGGAAAAAAAGTTTGGCACGCGCGGCGTGATCCATTCGTTCGCCACCGACACCGAGGACACCACCGTGGACCCACGCTTTGGCAAGGTGGGTAAGCAAAAGATCGAAGACACCGGGCCGCTGACTCAGGAGCGGATGAAAAACTTCGATGCAGGAGAAGTCATCCCCCTGGCGGAGGACTTTATGAAAAGGTCTAAGGCCTCGGGCAAACCGTTCTTCGTATGGCTCAACACGAGCCGTATGCATTTATATACGCGTCTCAACGACAAGTGGCGCTACGCAGCGGAAAAATACACGTCGGAAGCGGATTACCACGGTTCCGGGATGCTTCAGCACGACCACGACATCGGACTGGTACTCGACTTCCTAAAGGAAAACGGCCTCGATAAAAACACCATCGTCTGGTATTCCACAGACAACGGCCCTGAGCACTCTTCCTGGCCCCACGGTGCCACGACCCCGTTCCGCGGCGAGAAGATGACGACTTACGAGGGCGGCGTGCGCGTGACTTCGATGCTGCGCTGGCCCGATGTGATCACCCCCGGGCAGATACTAAACGGTATCCAGAGCCACCAGGACATGTTCACCAGTCTTGCTGCCGCCGCGGGGGTCGAGAATGTTGCCGAAAAGATGAAGATAGAGAAGAAGCAATACATCGACGGCGTAAACAACCTCCCCTACTGGAAGGGGGAAACCGACCAATCTGCGCGTGACCATATCTTTTACTATTACGAATCGAAGCTAACCGCGGTGCGGATGGGTCCGTGGAAATTCCACTTTTCCACCAAAGAAGATTACTACGCCAACGTCGTACCCCGCACGGTCCCATTGGTCTTCAACATCAGGATGGACCCTTTCGAGAGCTATGACAACAAGGACTCTTACGGCCATCTGATGCAAAAGGTCTCCTGGCTAATCCAACCGATGGGCGAGTTGATGACCGAACACCTCAAGTCCCTTAAGGAGTATCCCCCTGTTCAGGGCGGCAAGAGTTTTGACATGTCTAATGTGGTCGATGAGTTCATCAAGAAAGCAAGACAGTAGATTCAGAAAATATAGCAACCGGTGGTACTGGCTTCGGTGATCATTTTTAATTTTGATCTAAGGAACAGAAAGCGTGGATTGATTTAAAAAATCCACGCTTTTTATTAGGATAACCATACAAGATATTGTGGTGATAGCATATGGGATAAAACCAGAGATACCTCTAACAAATCTGTAAAATGTGGATCGTTCTATAACCTGCGATATCCACAGTAATACAGCTGCTGAAGCATTGTGATCTAAAACTTCAGTATTATGGCACTTTGATTTTTCAAGAATACATGACAATTCATGACTTTAAATTTCCATCATCACTATCCATGGATACCGAAAAGGCATAGAGCCCCTCAGGATGCCATACCATGAAAAATATTATAGCCATATATCAGTGGCAATTAAATGCCTGGCCCAATTTCTTGATCACCATCATCGCCGGCTGCCACATGTTTTATTTCGCTTGGAAAAGCGGCGTTTCTCCTTTGGAGCTTATTTCTCCAAAGGCCAATAATTCCTTTGTAGACGCTTTGAGGAACCGCTTCGGTTTTCCGGCAAGGGAAATTGCTTGAATCAGGATTCGCTGTATCGAAAACCATAAACGCCCGATCATATCTCACCCCCCTTTCCAATCGATTTTCCCCATGTCAGAAACCATGTCGTTTTTCCTGTCGACACCATACTGTTCATGCACCATATTATTATTATTGAACAAGTAAAAAAATTCCCCCCTCTATGCCCACACGTGCCTATGAAAAAAGCGGAAAAAAGAGACCTTGTCTTCAAAGAAATACGGCAGCTGATACAGGAGCTCCATCCTGAACTCCGATCTCCGCCGACCGTTTCGCTCGACAGCATCCTTGACCGTGACCTCGGCCTGGACAGCATGTCGAGAATGGAGCTGCTTTCACGCATCGAAAAGGCCCTCCATGTCCGATTGCCGGAAAAAGTCCTGACAGCCGCCGAGACGCCAAGAGATATTTTACGGCCGCTGGAGAAATTACGGCCCGCCAAGGCCGAGCCGCTGCCGGAGGCTCCCGTCGTCGATATTCCAGCGGCCCGTTTCGCTTCAACCGCCCATGAGGCACAGACATTGATCGACGTGCTCATCGGTCATGCCCAGGCACAGCCGGACCATATCCACATAAACATCGAAGAATCCAGTGACCCCAAAAAGACGCTCTCCTTCGGGGAACTGTACAGCGGGGCCAGGAAAATAGCCGCCGGACTGCAGCAGCGCGCCCTCGATCCGGGCGATGCCGTGGCCATCATGCTGCCCACCAGCACGGATTATTTTTTCAGCTTTTTTGCTATACTGCTTGCCGGCTGCGTCCCCGTCCCCCTCTACCCGCCGATGCGTCCTTCCCAGATCGAAGAGCACCTTCTCCGGCACCGGCACATCCTGACCAACGCCAGGGCAAGAATTCTTATCACTGTTCCGGAAATACGGTTGATCGGCAGAATCCTGCAGGCCCAGATCGATACGCTGGACGCCATTGTAACGGTGGAGGAGCTTATCGGCCCAGAGGAAGCATTCGTTCCCATCCCCGGTCATGGCGACGACATCGCCTTTCTCCAATACACCTCCGGAAGCACCGGTGCCCCCAAAGGCGTTATTCTGACCCACGCCAACCTGCTGGCGAACATACGGGCCATGGGGCAGGCCATTGAAGCCAGGCAGGGCGATATCTTCGTCTCCTGGCTGCCGCTCTATCATGACATGGGGCTGATCGGTGCCTGGCTGGGCAGCCTCTATTACGGATTTCGTCTGGTTGTCATGCCGCCGCTGGCTTTTCTGGCCAGGCCTGAACGCTGGCTGTGGGCCATCCACAGGTATCGCGGCACCCTCTCGGCCGCACCCAATTTCGGCTATGAGATCAGCTGCCGCCGAATTGATGACAGTGCGATCCAGGGGTTGGATCTCAGCTCCTGGCGACTTGCCTTCAACGGCGCCGAACCGGTCAGCAGCCAGACCATCGCCAATTTTATGGACCGCTTCGCGCCTTATGGATTCTCCAGGGAGGCCTCCGCACCGGTATACGGCCTGGCGGAATCTTCGGTCGGCCTGGCCTTTCCCCCCCTTCACCGGGAGCCGATCATCGATCGCATCCAACGCGACCATTTTTTCCGTACAGGAGAGGCCATTCCGGTTGAAGGTGATGAGGAGGCCCTTGAATTCGTGGCCTGCGGTCAGCCTCTGGCCGGCCACCAGGTCAGAATCGTCGACACCGCAGGCAGAGAGCTTCCGGAAAGAGAGCAGGGGCGGCTGGAGTTCAAGGGGCCATCGGCCACCAGTGGCTATTTGCATAGTCCGGATCAAACCCGCCGGCTCTTCCATGGCGACTGGCTAGACTCAGGCGACCTCGCCTATATTGCCGCCGGTGATGTCTATATCACCAGCCGGGTAAAGGATATCATCATCCGCGGCGGCAGGAATGTCTATCCGCACGAACTTGAAGAGGCCATCGGCAACATTGACGGCATCCGAAAGGGATGCGTCGCCGTCTTCGGCAGCCTGGACAGGAAAAAAAGAACGGAGCGGCTCGTGGTGCTGGCAGAAGCACGGGCACGGGAAGCGGAAGAGAAAGCGGCCCTGCGAAAAAAAATCACCCGCATCGGTGTGGACCTGCTTGGCATGCCCCCGGATGAAATCATTCTCGCCCCGCCCAGATCCGTGCTGAAGACATCCAGCGGCAAGGTCCGGCGCTCCGCCACGCGCGAACTCTATGAGAGGGGGCTCATCGACAAAAAGAAACGGGCGGCCTGGCTGCAGTTGCTGCGCATGACCCTGGCGGGTATTCCGCCGCTTTTTCGCCAGCTATGGCATCAGGCGGGGAACTACCTTTATGCCGGCTATTGCTGGGCAGCAGGCGTACTGGTTGGCCTGCCCCTCTGGCTGCTGGTTTCCGCCAGCCCGTCCATCAACATCTGCTGGCCCCTGGCCCATCATGGCGCCCGGCTGCTCGCCTTTCTCACCGGCACCAAGCTGGACATCAGGGGTATGGAGCACCTTGCGGATGCCGAGGCAAATATTCTGGTCTCCAATCACATGAGCTATATGGATGCACTTGTCCTTACCGCCGCCATGCCCACTCCGTGCTGTTTCGTGGCCAAAGCCGAACTCGCCGCCAATATGTGCCTCCGGTTGCCGCTTGCGCGCCTTGAAACCGCATTCGTCGAACGATTTGATGCGGATCAGGGCGTGGAAGATGCCAGAAAAATATCACAGCTGGTGGGCAGCGGGAAACGGCTCCTCTTTTTCGCCGAAGGGACGCTCCACCGCATCCCAGGCCTGCTACCCTTCCAGATGGGCGCGTTTTTGACCGCCGCCGGCAACCGGACAGGGGTCATCCCGATCACCCTTCGCGGCACCCGAAACAAGCTGCGCGCCAACTCCTGGTTTCCTCGAAGAGGACCGGTGCGCATCACCTTTTCAGAGCCGATCAGACCCGAGGGGGATGACTGGAAATCCGCTCTCCAGCTGCGCAATGCGGTGCGCTCCGTCATATTGCACGAGCTGGGAGAGCCGGACCTGGCCTGCGAATTCAGCTCCATTGCACAGATGGACATCAAGCCGCAGGAAAAAAAGAGATCATCATGACGGTCGCATCGCAGCCTTCGGCGCAGAAGATACGAATGCATTCCCGCTCCTGGGCTTTATCGACGGGAGATCAGCAGGCGTCGCAAACAATGCCAGCGGCCCCAGTCTCGTAATGTTGTCGACAAAGCTGTTCAGCACCGTGAGGAATCCGGCCGTATCGGATGCGGAAAACCAGGCCATTCCCAATCGCTCCGGTTCGATCCCGAATTGCGACAGGGTGTTTCGAAGCAGTATCATATTTCGCCGGGTCTTGAAGTTGCCGCTGACATAGTGACACTCCCCCAGTGGACAGCCGGCGACCATAACGCCGTCGGCGCCGTGTGCAAAAACGTGCAGCACAAAGGTCGGGTCGATCCTGCCGGTGCAGGCCGTCTTGACGATGATGGGATGGAAATGGCCTTTTAGCCCCGGCATCTGGGGAATTTTCTCGCCGGCGGGCACACACCAGATACAGCGAAAGATAACGATTTTCGGCTCAAAATTATTCATAGCATCTCCTCTGTGATGATGCGTGCGACAATGGAGGGAATCTCTTTCTCCACCTCTGCTGTACACCTTTCGGAAAAGGTCTCGTTGTCCCTTACCTCCACTGCGTATATGTTGACGGTCCTGGGCATTTCACACCCCAGGCTTCGGCCGACCGAGAAGGCCGTGGCAATATCGATTCCATGGGAAGAGGTGGCATCGGCCGCTGATTTAAGATCCTCCAGTTTCAGTTTATACAACTCGCCGGGCTGCCCTTGACCGGTCTGGATGGAGTCGACAATGACGAGCTTCTCGTAGCCGATGAGATAGTCCAGGAGCACGATGGCGGCTTCATTGGTCTCCTCGATTTCAATATTTGGCCTCGCCTCCTGGAGCTTCCGGGCAATCTGAATGCCGACGCCGTCATCCGAGAGAATCGGGTTGCCGATGCCTAGAATCAGTGTCCCCGTTTCTCTCATGATTCCTCTCCCGCCTTTGACAAGGCCGTATAGGTATTTTCGAGCACTTCGCTCAATCCATCCTTGATCGTTCTGGCATCGGAAGGGCAGACCGTAATACAGACGCCGCACCGCTTGCATTTGAGCTCATCTATCTTCGACGTTGTCCTGCCGTCCTCTTTCTGGGTGGTGGAGGCTTCGTAGGGACACACGGCAACGCAGACGCCGCACCCGCTGCAGAGATCCTCATTGACCTCGACATCGGGTATCTCGGTCTGGAGCCCTGATACGATGCATGCCTTGCAGCTTTTGCAGGGGCCGCAGAAAAGACATCTTTTGATCTCTTCGAGGACCTCATCGGGCGTGAACCGCATCTCGAAAGGCTCGAAATTCAGCCGCTCCTCGGCCGGTCGCCATTTCATCTCCGGCTGCAGCTTGTATACGATGCGTTTCGGGATGGAGGCGATCTCATATTCCTGCTCCATCCTGTCGACTTTCATGTCCGTTCCTCTGATGTAGCGATCGATGGACTCGGCCGCCGTCAGGCCGTCCCGCATTGCCTCCGAGGCGAATCCGATCTGCCGGACATCCCCGCCGATAAAGACCCCGTCCTTGAGGGTGCTCATCAGCGTCGTGCGGTCGACCTGGACCCGGCCCTGTGGATCGAGCAGGCCTTCCTCATCGAAGAAACTCCAGAGCGGACCCTGGCCGACGGTGATCAGCAGGACGTCGCCTTCCAGGAAAAGCAGATCGCCGCGGTCAAATTCGGGGGAGAAGCGGCCCGCTTCATCAAAAACGGAGATGCACCGGGGGCACTTGATCTTTGTAAACTTGCCGTCTTCGTCGATGATCTCTTCTACACCTCTCGAGTAGACGATCTCTACCCCTTCCTCGGTGGCGCCCTTGATTTCCTCCTCGTCGGCGGGGATGCCGTCCCGGGAGGATCTGTCATCGTTTTCCAGGCAGACCAGGGTGACGCTGCCGCCCAGGCGGCGGGCCGTCCGGGCCACATCGAAGGCGACGTTTCCCCCGCCGATGACAATCACCTTCCGGTCTTGGTAGCAGTGCTGGGGAACATTGCCCTGAAGCACCTCATAGAGCAGGTTCAAGCCGAACATGACCCCCTTCAGGTCCTTGCTGGCCACCAGTTCGTGCTCAAAGGTAAGGGGGCGCGGCGAAGGCGTTCCCGTGGCAATGAAAATCGCCTTGTAGCCTTCATTCTTGAGGTCGTCCAGGGTTTTGCCGCCCTCCCCGACCCCGACGCCCAGCCGGACCTCGATGTGGGCGATGCGGACCAGGCTGTCGATGACCGATGTAATCTCCTCTTGCGGCAGTCGGTAGCGGGGGATATAGCGCATGGCGCCCCCCAGCGCGTCTTCCCGTTCAAAAATGGTGACCCGATACCCTCTCTTGCTCAAATCATAGGCGCATACCAGGCCTCCGGGACCGCCGCCAACGACCGCGACCGCTTCTTTTGTCGGAACCGGAAGGGCCGGTGCCGTCTCAAGGTGCTTGATGTAGGGGTCGGCAATGAGGCGCACCATCATCCTGCGACGCACCGCGCCGGTCTCCGCCTCGAGATTGCACTGCCGCTCGCAGAGGCCGCAGATATTGGCACACAGCAGCGGGAAGAGGGGGTTCTTGTCAAAAATCTCGTCGCCGATGGCGATGATCTGGGCTGCCGCCGCGTCAAAGTCCCGGGGAAGCTGGGCAATCATCGCATGGCTGCGCTGAATATTTACCTGCAGCGGACAGGCCGCCTGGCAGGGGGGCAAATAGACCTTGCCGGTATTGTCACAGACGACGACCTCAACCTTGCTCTTTTCCGTCTGAAAAGTGTCGATTGTCATCTTACTCCTCCTGATTCACGTAATGGTTCCTCTGAATCTTCACGGGACGCTGTCCTCCCGTCCTCGTCGGATGCGCTTGACCAGGTCTCCCCCGGGGCCGTAAATGTTCAATTCGAGGGGCATTCCACCGGGGAGGGAATGGGTGGCACACGCATAGCAGGGGTCATAGGCCCGAAAGCCCATCTCGACCATGTTGAGAAGTCCGTCATTCACTTCCCCGTTCCGGATCAGGGATTTAGCGGCTTTTTCCACCGTCATATTGATCGGTGCGGCATTGTGCACCGTGGCGACAAGGAGATTGACGTCCGTAAGTATTCCATCGCCGTCGGTCTTGTAATGATGAATCAGCACCCCCCTCGGCGCTTCCACGACACCGACCCCCTCCTGGGGCGTCTTCGTCGGCAGGGCTACGATGTCGGAAGAGAGGATATCCGGATCGCGGGCCAAAGCGACCACCCGCTCCGAGGCGTAAAGGGCCTCGATCAGCCGCGCCCAGTGGGTAGCGAGGGTGCCGTGCACCGGCTTGGGGCCGAGGGTGGAGAACATCTTCTCGTATGCCTCCTGCGCCAGCGGCGTCGCCATTCCATCGGAGACGTTCAATCGCGCCAGCGGCGCGACGCGGTAGACACCGCTCTCTTCCCCGTCGACGAAACCCTTCCAGCCGATCTTTTTCAGGTAGCAGAACTTGACATAACTCCAGGGTTCAACATGTTCGGCGATGTGGTGGAGATAGTCCCGGCACGCGAACTTGGCAAACTCCTTCCCGTTGGGGTCGAGCACCCGCAGCATGCCGTCGTAGAAGTTTACCTTGTTATCGCTGTCCACCATCCCCATGTAGTAGGTTCTGTGGGCATAGGCATCGCCGGTGATCAGGTCGACATAGTCCTTGTTTTTCAGCACGATATCATCAAAAATGTCGAGGGCAAACCGGCAGAAATCCACCGCATATTCTCCGGCCTCGAGGATCGTCTGGCGCTCTTCTCTGGAGATGCCTTTGGAGACCCCGCCGGGAAGCACGCTGGTGGGCATGACCGGCTTGCCCCCGAT
>CAJXSB010000024.1 GCA_913060435.1 uncultured Desulfococcus sp. | reverse complement strand
GCCCCACCAGGCCGGCGGCACTCGTCAGGACCGACGCTGCGGCCACGGCCCAGATCCCCCCGGAAAGCCAGAGGGGGCCGCCCATGAGGGCCCCGATCACCCGCCCCAGGCTGGCGGCCGTAAAATATCCGGCCATCATGGTGCCGCGGGCCTCGGGCATGATTTCCGTGAAAAACGAGATCGAGCCGACGATGGTGAACTCGCCCGTCAGATAGACCAGGAAGAGGCCCCCCAGGGCCAGGGGCAGGGAGGCGCCCATGGCCGGCAGTGCGGCGTAGGCCGCCGCGGAAAACAGCCCCCCCAGGATGATCGACCGCCGCAGCCCCAGACGGTCCGACAGCGATGCCACAAGCCCCTCGCCCAGGAGTTCTGCTGCGCCGATGACGGTGGTGGCAAAGCCGATGGCCACCAGGCTCAGGCCAAAGGTTTTCTC
The DNA here is from genome assembly GCA_913060435.1 of uncultured Desulfococcus sp. Lineage (GTDB taxonomy): Bacteria > Desulfobacterota > Desulfobacteria > Desulfobacterales > Desulfococcaceae > Desulfococcus. The sequence continues at coordinate 22,365 of CAJXSB010000024.1, read as the reverse complement.
CAGCCAAATGCCGTAGACCACGAAGAGATTGTCGTTGGCCATGCTGACGCAGAAGACAAAGGACATCGCCCCCAGGGCCGCCGGCTCCCCGGCAATGCGCCTCAGGGCCGCCAGGAATCCAGCCGGACCGCCGTGGCCAAGCTTCGAGGCATGCGGCCTGGGAAGGAAGCGCGCCAGCACCACCATGCAGACCAGGCTGCCGCCCCCGAGCACGAAGAAGGGCGCCCGCCATCCCCCTTGGTCCATCAGGATCCCCAGAAGGGGAATGCCCAGGAGGGAGCTTCCGGCCCAGCTCATTTCGAGGATGCCCACGGCAAATCCCCGCCGTTCATAGGGAATGTGGGTTCCGGCAAAGGCCAGAATGGCGGGGTCGAAGATGCTCTTGGCCGCCCCGGCCAGCACGAGGGCCGCAAAGACCGCCCAGTAGGAGGGGAGGACTCCGCCGAAGAGCATCCCGAAGCCGAGCACCCCCAGGCCGAAGATCATCATGGAGCGGTATCCCCACCGGTCGGAGAGGGGGCCGGAGATCAGGCTGAGAAATCCGGCGAACTGGTTGACCGCAATGATCGAGGTGAGCGCCGTGAGGGGCACGTCCAGCCCACGGCTCAAGGCGGGAGCGAACGGATAGATGAAGCGGCGTGAGGTGTTGATCAGGAGGCGTGCAAGGAGGGCGGCGCCGATCTGGCGGGCCAGCTGCAGGCGGCTTTGCACATCGTTTTCCATCATGATCGAACTGCCCAGCTCCGGCCTCAGACGTTGAACCGGAAATGAATGATGTCGCCGTCCTGCACCGGATAGGTTTTGCCTTCGAGCCGCACCGTGCCGCGCTTGCGCGCCTCGGCATACGTGCCGGCGGCCATCAGGTCATCGTAGGCCAGGACCTCGGCCCGGATGAACCCTTTCTTGATGTCCGAGTGGATCGCCTCGGCGGCATCCACCGCCGCTGTATTGCTGCGGATCGTCCATGCCCGCACCTCGTCTTCACCCACCGTGAAAAACGAGATCAGCCCGAGCAGGGCGTAGGAGCGCGTGATCACCCGGTCCATGGCCGAGGCCTTGATCTCGAACTCCTCGAGGAACTCCCGGGCTTCGTCCTCATCCATCTGGGCCAGCTCCTGCTCCAGCTTGCCACGGATGACCATGGCTTCCTCCCGGGCGTCGCCCCCCCCCGCATTTTCCGGGAGGGTATCGTCGTCATCCTCGTTGTTGAAGAGAACCAGGACCGGCTTGGCGGAGACGAACGCGAATCCGCGCAGCTGCGGGGCCTGTGCCAGGTCCGGGGCCCCGCGCAGGGGCATCTCCGCCTCCAGGCGCTCCCGGCAGCGGCTCAGCAGGGAGAGCTCCTCGGGATCCCCCGGCTTTCCGCGCTTCCGGTCCAGCTCGAGCCGCTCCAACCGCTTCTCCACCACCACCAGGTCGGCCAGGATCATCTCCGCTTCGATGGCGGCGAGGTCCGGACCGGGGGTCGGCGCCTCCATGCCGTAGCTTCGGAAGTTGCGGACGACTTGGATCAGGGCGTCGCAGTCCCGGACCGGCGTCCACAGGCCCGGGTCCTTCTTCGTCTCCTGGCCGGTCTTTCCCGGCAGGAAATATTCGACCTGGGCGAAGATGGTCTTCCGGGGCTGGTACATGCGGCTGAGCACATCCACCCGGTCGTCGGGCACGCGGATGGTCCCGATCCGATCCTCGCCCCGGTGGGCCCCGCCCGCGGCGCTCTGGGTGAGGGCGTCAAAAACGGTGGACTTTCCCGATCCGGGGAGCCCGATAATTCCAAGCCTCATTGCGTTCAACCTCCTGCTTTCATGTCTATTTTAAAGCGATGGTGCCCTAGGGCCGCTGAAGGGCCACCATATACTCCGCACCGGGATAAGGCAAATGAAAAAAGCAATCCGCGGCCCCTCCCGCCCCAGGCATCGTGCGGGATTGCCGGACGCGGCCGGGCGCATCTCATCCTGACGGCATCATATTGACAATGATCCCGCCTTCCGCTACACTCAACGCACTTTTTGCCTTCATCCATGGTCATCCCCGCCCCACCCCCTTTCCCCTCCCGGCTAGGGAATTCGGATGCCAATCAGCGGCGGGCTGACGCAGGCGAACCTTGTCATCGAACGAAAGGATGAGATGTGGGGAATGGAAGCGGTTTCTTGGCATGGATCAAAAGCGTCTTTCATCCCACGATGGATCCACCCGAAACAATCGAACCGTCAACCCATACAATCGAGTACAGCACCCAAGGAAATGCCATGATCATAGGACTTGATGTCGGGGGAACACACACGGATGTCGTACTGCTGGGAAAAGAGGGTCTGGTCCGCAAATACAAGGTCCGCACGGATCCGGATGACCTGTTCAAAACCGTTCTCACCGGCATCGAACGGATCATCGAGGGGATCGATCCGGCGAAGGTCAGCCGCGCGGTGCTGAGCACCACCCTCACCACCAACGCCATCGTTCAGCGGAAGAATCCCGAGGTCGGGATGATCGTATCGGGCGGACCCGGCATCGACCCGGAGCATTTCCGCACCAACCGGCACTACTACTGCGTCGCCGGTTCCATCGACCACCGGGGCCGCGAGGTCGCCCCCATCGATCCGGACGAAATCCGCGGGATTGCCGCTGCCCTGAAGGCGGAGGAGATCCGCAACGTCGGGATCGTGGGCAAATTCTCCGTGAGAAATCCCTCCCACGAGCTGGCCATCCACGACATCATCAAACATGATTTCGGCAAGATCTTCCTGGGGCACCACATCTCCGGCAACCTCAATTTTCCGCGGCGCATCGCCACCACGCATCTCAACACCACCATCCGCCCGATCCACAAGAAATTCTTCTTCGCCGTCAAGCAGTCTCTCGAACAGAAGGGCCTGAAGATCCCGATCCACCTCCTGAAGGCCGACGGGGGCACCATGAGCTTCGAAGCCTCCCTCGATTTTCCCGGCCAGACGATCCTCTCGGGCCCCTCCGCCAGCGTCATGGGCGCCATCGCCTTCGCCCCGGAGACCGGGGAGACCCTGGTGCTGGACATCGGCGGAACCACCACCGACATGGCGATCCTGGTCGACCAGGCGCCCCTCCTTGACCCGGTGGGCATCACCCTCGGCCAGACCAGGACCCTCATCCGATCCCTCGAAACCCGCTCCATCGGCATCGGCGGCGACAGCGCCGTCCGGGTCCGGGACGGCGCACTCGTCATCGGCCCCGACCGTGAAGGCCCGGCCATGGCCTACGGCGGCAGCGTTCCCACCCCCACCGACGCCCTTTTCGTGCTCGGGATCCAGACGGGCGACGGGCGATCGTCGGCGGAAGCGGGCATCGCATCCATCGCCGAGGCCCTCGGCCTCCCGCTCGAAGCAGCCGCAGAAAGGATCTTCGACGAGGCCTGCGGGATCATCCTGGCCGAGGCCGGCCGAATGATCGACGCCATCAACAGCAAGCCGGTCTACACCGTCCACGAACTCCAGGAAGGGCTCCAGGTGCGCCCCAAACGGATCCTGGTCCTGGGCGGCCCGGCCACCGAATTCGCCGCACGCCTCCAGGCCCTGTCGGAATTTGAGGTGCGCGCGGTTCCCCACTGGTCCGTCGCCAATGCCATCGGCGCGGCCCTGGCCCGGACCACCTGCGAGGTCACCCTTCACGGCGACACCCAGCAGGAGATCGCCTTTGCCCCGGAGGAGGATTTTTCGGCGGCGGTGGACCGGAACTTTTCCAGCGAGGCCGCCGTGGAGCAGGCCTTTTCCCTGCTCCGGAAAAAGGCGATCAAGATCGGCGCCGACACGGAGGACCTGGCGATGGAGGTCACCGAGAACCTCCAGTTCAACATGGTCCGGGGCTTCTACACCGCCGGCCGGAACATCCGCGTGAAGGTCCAGGTCAAGCCGGGGCTGATCCACGGCTACAGGGCCATCACCGAGAAGCTCGCATCAGACGCCTGATGCGCCGTCTTGAACCGCAACCCATCACCCCGGGAGGCCTATATGCTGCAAGCCAAACACAACACCGGGCTGGTCTTCTTCCCGGCCTTCGACTGGGCCATCAGCCCCAATCATCCTGAACGGGAGGAGCGGCTCCTCTACACCCAGGACCAGGTGCTTGAAGAGGGCCTCCTCGACATCGACGGCATCGTCGAATACAAGCCGGACATCGCCACCATCCGGGACATCCAGCGGGCCCATTTCTGCATTCCCGACGAATGGCAGGTGACCACGGAGTCCCATTTCATCAGCGCCGGCGGGGCAAAGACCATCGGGATGGCCGTCATGGAAAAACAGGTCGATCGCGGGTTCGCCCTGGTGCGGCCGCCAGGGCACCATGCCATGCGCGTGGTCCACGGCTCCCGGGGATTCTGCAATGTCAACATCGAGGCCATGATGGTCGAATACCTGCGGACCGCCTATAAGGTGGACCGGGTCGCCATCGTCGACACAGACTGCCATCACGGTGACGGCACCCAGGACATCTACTGGCACGACCCCGACGTCCTGTTCATCTCGCTCCACCAGGACGGCAGGACCCTCTATCCGGGCTCGGGCTTCATCAACGAGCTGGGCGGCCCCAACGCCGCGGGACTGACGGTCAACATCCCCCTGCCGCCCAACACGTCGGAGGAGGGCTTCATCTACACCATCGAGGAGATGGTACTGCCGATCCTGGCAGACTTCAAGCCCGACATCGTCATCAACTCCGCCGGCCAGGACAACCACTACGCCGACCCCCTCACCAACATGAACTTCTCGGCCCAGGGATACGCTCGGCTGACCGAGCTCCTCAAGCCCGACATCGCCGTCCTCGAAGGCGGCTACTCCATTGAAAGCGCCCTGCCCTACATGAACGTCGGCATCATTCTGGCCATGGCCGGCCTCGACTACAGCCGCGTCATGGAGCCCAACTACGAGCCCGAGCGCATCCGCCAGGGACATGACGTCACCGACTACATCCGGCGGCTCGGAGACCGGGTCATGGCGGGATGGGCCCGGCGGGATGAAACCCGGCACGAACGCCAGGCCGGGAAAACCATGGATCGGCGGAGCCGCAGCGTCTTCTACGACACGGACAACATCCTGGAAAAGCAGAACGAGACTGTCCGGATCTGCGAGGACTGCGGCGGATGCTGGTCCATCGACACCGCCTCGGAAGGCCGGAAGCGCGCCCTGGCGGTCCATCTCCCCGTTAAAGGATGCCCGGCCTGCCGGGAGACCGCCTATGAATGGTACGAGTCGGCGGACCCCAAGACCTTCGACATCGCCCTCCTCCAGGACCGGCAGCAGGACCGGTACCTGAAGCGGGATCTCTGATCCAGGTCGGCCATGGGGTTCCGGCAGTCGGCCATCCAAAAGAACCTTCGACTGCGGGCGGAGATCCTCCAGGCCGCCCGCCGGTTTTTCATCGACGGGGGGTTTCTCGAGGTCGAGACGCCCTGCCGGATCCCCGCCCCGGCCCCCGAAGCCCATATCGAGGCGGTGCCCGCCGACGGGTGGTTCCTCCAGACATCGCCCGAACTCTGCATGAAGCGCCTCCTGGCGGCAGGCTTTCCACGCATTTTCCAGATCTGCCGCTGCGCCCGGAACCGGGAGCGGGGGGAGCGCCATCTCCCGGAGTTCACCCTCCTGGAATGGTATGCCGCCGGCTGGACCTATTGGGAGATGATGGACCACTGCGAAGCCCTGGTCCAAAACATCCGCAGCCGTCTGGGCGGCGGAAATCGGATCGCCTGGCAGGGGGACGTCGTCGATCTCTCCCCCCCCTGGGACCGGCTGCGCGTCAAGGAGGCCTTTGAGCGGTATGCCCCCATATCCATGGCGGCCGCCCTCGATCAGGATCGCTTTGACGAGATGATCGGCTGCGTCATCGAGCCCCGCCTTGGCCGGGAAAAGCCGCTTTTCCTATACGATTATCCGGCCCGCTGCGCCGCCCTCGCCCGGCGCAAGCCCGGCGATCCGGATACGGCGGAGCGCTTCGAACTCTATATCTGCGGCATGGAGTTGTGCAACGCCTTCACCGAACTGACCGACCCCGGCGAACAGCGGCAGCGCTTTGCCGCGGAGGCGGCTCAACGGGCGGCGGCGGGCCTGCTGCCGTACCCGTCCCCCGAGCCCTTTCTCGATGCGCTCGCCGGCATGCCGCCGGCATCGGGCAATGCCCTCGGCATCGACCGGCTCGTTATGCTCTTTGCCGACACCGCCAGGATCGACGACGTGGTGGCATTTACGCCCGAAGAGCTGTAGCGCCCCGGCTGCAGGGGCCGATGCTTGTATGTAAGTTTTTATTTTACTTGCCAAATCATTCGCATTTGTGATATAGTACCAAATTGAATGCCCGGGGGTCTCCACGCCGAACCCGGCATTCGGGAAATCATGCCCATGGCGGCGGCCATCCAACCAGCAGCCGCCGGATCGGCAGCCGCCCGAACGGCGGCAGGCGAGATCATTCACACAACAAAAGAAGGAGGAAGGACTCATGAAAGGACGTATCACGGTATTGGCAGTGGCGCTTCTGGCGGTATGCATGCTTCTCCCGGCAGGTCTTTTCGCCGGCGAGACCCTCGACGCGGTCAAGAAGAAAGGGGTCGTCACGGTCGGCGTCAACGGCGGTCTCTTCGGCTTCGGCCAGCCCGACGAAACAGGCGAATGGAAAGGCCTCGACGTCGACACGGGCCGCGCCATCGCCACTGCAGTGTTCGGGGATCCCACCAAGGTGAAATTCGTTCCCCTGACCGCAGTCCAGCGCTTTACCGCACTCCAGTCCGGCGAGATCGACGTGCTCTGCCGGAACGCCACCCGCACCCTGACCCGGGACACCCAGCTGGGGCTCAACTTCGTGACGGTCAATTACTATGACGGCCAGGCCTTCATGGTCGCCAAAAAGCTGGGGGTGAAAAGCGCCAAGGAGCTGAGCGGCGCCACCGTCTGCGTCCTGCCGGGCACCACCACCGAACAGAACGCCGCCGATTTTTTCCGGACAAACGACATGAAATGGAAGCCGGTGGTCATCGAGCAGACCGCCGAGCTGGCCAAGACCTTTTTTGCCGGTCGCTGCGACTGCCTGACCTCCGACGCGTCGCAGCTGGCCGGGACCCGGGCCGTGGCCCCGAATCCCGCCGACTATATCATCCTGCCCGAAGTCATCTCCAAGGAGCCCCTGGCGCCGGCGGTCCGGCACGGTGACGACCAATGGCGCGACATTGTCGACTATGCCGTACTGGCCATGATCAACGCCGAGGAGCTGGGGATCACCTCGGCCAACGTCGACGAGATGCTGAAAAGCGGCAACCCGGTCATCCAGCGGTTTCTCGGCGTGACCGAGGGCAACGGCGCCGCATTGGGCCTGGACGAAAAATTCGCCTATAACATCGTCAAGCAGGTCGGCAACTACGGCGAGGTCTTCGAGCGCAATGTTGGCGTCAACACCCCCCTCGGCCTCGAGCGCGGCCTGAACGCCCTCTGGACCGACGGCGGGCTCATGTATTCACCGCCCTTCAAATAGCCGCTTCGGCATCCCCGCCCCGGGCAACGGCGCCCCGGGGCGTTCGGGATCGCATGATCCGGCGCCACAGGGCGCCGCTGCCGCCGGCCCGCCCCGGCGGCAGCGGCCCGCGGCGCCCATCACCCCTGTTACCCGAGCAGAGCATCATGGACCAACAGACCCCTACCACGCCCACGGAGCCGCAGGAAAAGATCTCCTTCTGGCATGACCCGGACCGACTGGCCATCTTCTACCAGGCACTGGCCCTGACGATCGTCGTCCTGGTCGGCTATTACCTCTTCTCCAACACCCTGACCAACCTGGAACGCCAGAACATCGCCACGGGCTTCGGCTTCTTCGGGAAGGAGGCCGCCTTCGAAATCGGCGAATCCCTCATCTCCTATTCCGCCGCCGACACCTATTTCCGGGCCCTTGCGGTCGGGGTCCTGAACACCCTGAAGGTGGCCTTTGCCGGGATCATCCTGACCGTCATCCTGGGGACCTTCGTTGGCATCGCACGCCTCTCGAGCAACTGGCTCGTCTCTCGGCTGGCGGCGGTCTACACCGAAGTGCTTCAGGACATCCCGGTCCTGCTCCAGCTGTTTTTCTGGTACGCCATCTTCTACGAGGTCCTGCCGTCGCCCCGGCAGGCCCTGAACCCCGTCGCCGGTGTTTTCATGAGCAACCGCGGACTGGTGGTGGGCGTGCCCGAAACCCACCCGGCCCATGCCTGGATGCTTGCGGCCTTCGCGGCAGGGTGCCTGGCTGTATGGCTCCTGAGGCGATGGGCCGTCCATCGGCAGGAGGAGACCGGCAGGATCTTCCCGGTCTTCTGGAGCGCCGTGGCGATCCTCCTGGTACTGCCGGCCCTCGCCTGGGTGGCGGGAGGCGCCCCGACGGCGATGAACGTTCCCGAGCTCCAGGGCTTCAACTTCGAGGGGGGCATCAACATCTCCCCCGAGTTTTCCGCCCTCCTTCTCGGGCTGGTCCTCTACACCGCCGCCTTCGTGGCGGAGATCGTCCGGGCCGGCATCCAGTCCGTAAGCCATGGCCAGACCGAGGCCGCCATGTCCCTGGGGCTCCGGCCGGGAAAGGTTCTGCAGCTGGTGATCCTGCCCCAGGCCCTCCGGGTGATCATCCCGCCCCTCACGAGCCAGATGCTCAACCTGACCAAAAACAGCTCCCTCGCCGTGGCCATCGGCTACCCGGATTTCGTCTCGGTCGCCAACACGACCATCAACCAGACCGGACAGGCCATCGAGGGCATCGCCCTCATCATGGCCGTCTACCTCTTTTTCAGCCTGACAACATCGGTCTTCATGAACTGGTACAACAAGAAAGTCAAATTGGTGGAAAGATGACCCCACACCCAACCGCAACGCCGGCCTACCCGGACATCAAGCCCCCGGTCACCAGTATCGGCCTCATCGGGTGGATCCGCGCCAATCTCTTCAACTCGTGGTTCAACTCGATCCTGACGCTGCTGGTGCTGGCGGGCCTTTTCAAGACGGTTCCGCCGATGGTGAAGTGGGCCTTTATCGACAGCCTCTGGACCTCGACCAGCGCCGAATGCCATGCCGACGGCGGGGCCTGCTGGTCGATCATTACGGCCAACATCCGTTTCATCCTCTTCGGCTTCTATCCCCCCGACCAGCAGTGGCGGCCTCTTTCGGCCATGATCCTCCTCGTCGTCATGCTCCTCATCACCCGAAACCGGCGGTGGTGGCATCGTGCCCTGGCCTGGGCCTGGGTGGCGGCCCTGACCGCCATGTGGCTCCTGATGCGGGGCGGCTTCATCGGCCTCCAGTTTGTCGAAAGCACCCAGTGGGGCGGGATGCCCCTGACCCTGATCCTGGCGATCTTCGGCCTGACCGCCGCATACCCCCTGGGGGTCGTCCTGGCGCTGGGCCGGCAGTCCCGGATGCCGGCCATCAAGTCGCTCTGCGTCATCTACATCGAGCTGATCCGGGGGGTGCCCCTCATCAGCCTTCTCTTCATGTCCTCGGTCATCTTCCCCCTCTTTCTGCCCGAAGGAATCACGGTCAACAAGATCATCCGCGCCCAGGCGGCCATCATCCTCTTTACGGCAGCCTATATTGCGGAGGTGGTCCGGGGGGGGCTCCAGGCGATTCCCAAAGGTCAGTTCGAGGCCGCCGACTCCCTGGGCCTCAACTATTTCCAGACCATGCGCCTCGTCGTGCTGCCCCAGGCCCTCAAGATCGTCATCCCGCCGACGGTCAGCATCCTGATCTCCGCCTTCAAGGACACATCGCTCGTGGTGATCATCGCCCTCTACGATATCCTGAAAACGACCCAGTCCACCCTCTCCAACCCCAAGTGGATGGGCTTTTCGACCGAGGCCTATATCTTTCTGGCGGCGGTCTATTTCCTCTGCTGCTTCTTCATGTCCAACTGGAGCCGCCAGCTCGAAAAAGACCTGAGCACCTGATGCCGAAACCGTGAACCATCAATCCAGAAGAGAGCGTTTTATGAGCCCAAACGACACCCATACCGACACCCTCCCGGCCGGCGACCCGGCGGGCGCAGCGGATGCTGCCACCAAGCCGATCATCGAAATCATCGGCATGCACAAATGGTTCGGGGAGTTCCACGTCTTGAAGGACATCAACCTGGAGGTCAGGCCCACCGAGCGGATCGTCGTCTGCGGGCCTTCGGGGTCGGGCAAATCGACCATGATCCGATGCATCAACCGCCTCGAGGAGCACCAGCGCGGCAAGATCATCGTCGATGACATCGAGTTGACCAACAACCTGAAGAATATCGAGAAGATACGGGAAGAGGTCGGCATGGTCTTCCAGCACTTCAACCTCTTCCCCCATCTGACCATCCTGGAAAACCTGACCCTGGGGCCCATCTGGGTCCGGAAGCTCCCCAAGAAGGAGGCCGAGGAGACGGCCATGTATTATCTGGAGAAGGTTCACATCGCCGAGCAGGCCCGAAAATACCCCGGCCAGCTCTCGGGCGGCCAGCAGCAGCGGGTCGCCGTGGCCCGGAGCCTCTGCATGAAGCCCAAGGTGATGCTTTTCGACGAGCCGACCTCCGCCCTCGACCCTGAAATGGTCAAAGAGGTCCTCGACGTCATGATCAGCCTGGCCCAGGAGGGGATGACCATGATCGTCGTGACCCACGAGATGGGATTTGCCAAGAGCGTTGCTCACCGGGTCCTTTTCATGGACGACGGCCGGATCGTCGAGGAGAACGAACCCGAGGAATTCTTCAGCAACCCTCAGCACGAGCGCACCCAGCTCTTTCTCAGCCAAATCCTCCACTAGGGAACGGCAATAAAATGATTCAATTCAGTTAACGTTCCGGAGGCTCCGGGTCGGTTTCGGAAGCCGCTCTCCGGAAGAATGCGCCGGAGAGCGGCTCAGTGGAAATGATTTGGGAGGATCATGCTTCGTCGTCGACTTCCAGGGAGTCGTCGTCGGCGATCTTGAGGCTGGAATTGCCGCTGATATTGATGCCGTTGTCATCCCCGAACTCGTCGTCGATGTTGTCGTCATCGTCGTCATCGAGGAGGTTGTCGATCTCATCAGATTCCTCCTCCATTTCAGCCGCTTCATTGGCTTCCCGGTCCAGGGCGATCAGCTCAATATCGTCGAAAAGGACCTCGGCGGACGATCCCCCCTCTGCCCCGTATAGGGCCATCACCTCATCGGCGATCTTCTCCATGTAGATGGATGGCGGATACATGTTCCGGGTCCTGAGCCGGGTGATGAGCACATCTTTGCCCTGGCTGACGGCCTCGCCAACCATATCACCGCCATAGGTCTCCTCGCAAAGCAGGGAGAGGAGCTCCTTGTCCAGCTCGGCATGCTCCTGGAGCACCAGCGCATTCTTTTCGTCATCTTTTATAATGACATATTTTTGTTTCATCATCTTTCTCCTTCAATATATGCCGAAGATGGCGCCGCTCTTTCCCGGCGTCCCGAATCGTCCGGCAAAAATCATGTGCCTGAATGGCTTGGGAAACCACAAAACAGGCGCCGTGTCAACACACAAGATCCAACGTCAGATGCCAATCCGGCGGCAAAGAGCCGAATTCAGCATCCCATATGGCCGCATCCCTTTCCCGGGAGGCGAAATGGCAGCCGAACCCAAAAAATGATTGACCCGGCGCCATTAAGGTGTTAATAGGATTTGCTCCACAAGGGGAGGAAAAGGAGGGATGGCCGAGTGGTTTAAGGCGGCGGTCTTGAAAACCGTTGAGTGTCAAAGCTCCGTGGGTTCGAATCCTACTCCCTCCGCCACCAACCGTGGCCCACAAGCAGATCTCCGGAGAGATGGCCGAGTCGGCTGAAGGCGCTCGCCTGCTAAGCGAGTATAGGGTCAAAAACTCTATCGAGGGTTCGAATCCCTCTCTCTCCGCCATTTCATATACTTCGCCCGGTTCTCTGAGCCGGGCTTTTTTTGGGTCAACGTTCCTGCGACGAATTTCATTGCGGTCTTGGTTTTTCGGGTGGGGTTTCAACGGGGTGTCGAGGACGCCGCGGACGGCGTCCAAAGGTCGCATTTCCTGCAGATAGTGTTGGTTCCTGTCAACGTGGTGGCGCCCTATGGCCGACGCGTGTGCGCAAATACCTTCACAAGCTACTGCTCCAGCCAGGCCTCCGCCGCTTCCCTCTGCTCTCTACGGAACGCCTTTATCTCCAAACCGGGGTAAAAGGCGCCTTCTATTTCACTTGCCATCTTGAGCCATGCTTCATCGGTCAGGACCGCTGCACGATCGAATTGATTCATCAGCCCGATCAATGCCGGCAGCCTGGAGAGTTCAAGCCAAATTGCTCCCAATGAGGGAAGGTGATAATCGACGATGTCGTAAAGCATCTTTCCATTCTTAATGCCCTCCGCAGCAGCCGTCAGCTCATCCAGGGCCGTCTTCATGCTCTGGGTGTCGAGTTTTCCGCTCATCTCTATGTCCAGACGGTTGTCGCCGGTTTTGGTAACTTTGAACATGGCCCCTCCTTTTCCCTCGATATTTTGTTTGGAAGGCATCAACGAAGCGGGATCGTATCACTGATGCCAGAAGGCTTGTCGCAAAAGATTCTGATGCCCGAAGAAGATCCCGGACCCGAAGGATGGAACAAAAAAGATGCCCCGTGACACGCCAAGTCAACGGGGCAAGAGAAGGAAGATAGTGATGAAACGCTATAAATATGGTTATGCCATTTATTCAGCAATGTCAAGCGGTAATTGAAATCAAACAGCAGGGGGATTTTTGTCGGGGGTGATGAATTGCAGGCGGGTTGTTTGATAACGTTCACCTCAATTCCCTGAATTTTTGGCGCAGCACCGCGAAGAGCCCGAAAATCCCGATTACCAGAACACCAAAGGCGCCGGCATTGTCAGCCGGCAGGCGGTTTTCCGCATTGGCGGATGAATCCCGCTCGTTGAGGACGGCCGTGCGAACAGCCCCGCGGTCATTGATCAAACGACGCTGGTTTCCTGCTGCCGCCGGGATAATATTGACTGCAGCTTCGGCCTCCACCACGTCAAAAACCAACAGTTTTTTGGCTTTGGTTGATTCCATTCCATATTCTTGCGCAGCGTCGGGTTGGCTCACATCCAATTGGGCAACGGATGCATCTCTATCGAGCGCCCAGAACAGAAATATCAGATACAGAGACAATAAAACTGCCATGCGATACATTTGTCTCATGGAATCTCCTTGGGGTGACCGGATAATCGACAACAGCAGACTGAATCCCTACAGCCTGAAATGATAGTGATGGTGTACGTTCTTTAGGACATTTAAACCTGATAGATGTTAAACTATCATTAAACAGGATCAATTTTTTTTGTCTTGAGAAGATTGGTGCAAAGATTATTGGATGGATATTTCTTATTTGCTTAAAATATTCAGGGATTAGATGAATACACTTTTCATTAAAAAATACAATAACCATCAATTGCGCAAAAGTAAATAGATCGATCTACTCATAAAAATAGGGGAAATACCCAATATCGCTGCGGCGGAGCGGCGTCGGCACTGCCGCAGGCAAAACGTCTTGCGGCCGGAGTTGTGCTGCCTCGAGTAATACTAAAGATCGCCGGCTGCGAGCTTTCGGGCGATGGGAATGTCGGCGGGCGACAGATTGTAGTCGAGGAGCCGCATTTTTTCGACCCAGGCAAAACGGTCATGGACGGAGAGGGCGACCTCGCCCGAGATCAGCTCGGCGAATAGCGCCACGAGCCGGATGGCACCCCCATCGTAGTGATGGATGTTTTCGGTAAACACCGCAACAGCGCGGACCGTGAGGGCGAGCTCCTCCCGGAGCTCGCGTTCGAGGCATACAGCCAGGGTTTCGCCCGGCTCCTGCTTCCCGCCTGGGAACTCCCAACGGCCCTCCAGATCCTGGCCCCGGGAGCGGCGGGCAAGCAGGATCCGGCCGTCCTGCTCGATGATCGCGGCGGTGACGGTTTTCATCCCGCTCCCCGGACGCCCTGGTCCGCCACCGAAAAGAACGCCGGAATCGCCGCTGCCGCCGTCCGCATCAGTCGAAGGCGCCGTCGCGGAGGTCATCGGCAAAATCGACCACCCAGTGGAGAACGCTGTAGTACCGCTCCCGTCCGGTCCGCTGGCATTTCACTAGCACCCGCCCCGCATCAGACTCGCGGGCAGGCCGGGGCAGGTGGATGTACTGCTCGATGAGCTCGAAATCCCCCGGTTCGAGCCCGGCGTCGATGATAATCTCATGGAAATCTTCGATTTCAGTCGTCGTAATCCGCATGGGCTCATCTCCTTTGGCGCATGGTCTACCGTGGGCTGGGGTGCCAGTCACCCGTCGGTCTTCCTGGTCTGCCTCTCGATTCTGAAGAATATAATGAGGAACTCCGCCTGAATCCGCACAATGACGATGGCGGCCAGATATCCTGCGAGGGTAACGGCGGCGGCGGCATAGTTTCCAGCGGCAAATACAAAAAAATTGAGGAGAATAAGGGCGAACGCCCCTCCGAAGATCAGGACGAAGCCATAGATGGCCTTGATCATTCCCGGCGTGATCAGGTGGTTGAAGGAAAGGTCGAAAAGACCGCGGAAAAGCTCGGCCGTCGTATACCGCGCCGGCGCCGACCGCGGTTCGGCGTCCGGGCATCCCCCGCCTCCGGGCACTGCCGTACCTCCCGCTTCGGCATCGCTCGACCCAGCCTGCTGCTGCTGATGCTGCGCTTGCCGCTCTCTGCCATCGGTCCACGAGTCCTCAGGCATGCCAAGGCCGCAGCACGTGCAGGTGTCGCTCTTTTTCTGGGTGATAAAACATTTCGGGCAGACCATCTCATCATCGCCGATGTCGCCGTCCATGATCTGGGCGGAACCGGCTGCTGCATCCGGGCTGTCCCTCGCCACCCGAAAGCGGGTGCCGCAGATCCGGCACCGCAGGCTCATCCCGGCATCGGGAATCCTGTCGTCCGCCACATGATGCTCGGCGAGGCATTCCGGACAGTTGACTCTCATCTTGCACCTCCTGCAGGGTCGGGTCTTCTGGATCCCTTCATTCCGCCGCCTGGTTTCTGTTGTAATCCCCCTGAGGTCGGAAATCAAACAAAAACCGCGGAGCCCCGGGGGGATGCCGCCCCAGGTCAGCGGAGATTTCTACAGCATACCAGGCCGAAGACGGCGGCCCCGGCACCGGTCCCGGCAGTGTTCATGGCGAGGTCGAGAAGGCTGGAGCTCCGTGAAGGCATCCATGACTGGCCGATCTCGATGCCGAGGCTCACGGCAACCCCCGCCGCCACGGCAACGGCGACAGCGCGGCGGCGTCGGCCCTGAAGACGGAAGAGGAGCGACGCGACGAGGAATCCAAAGGGCACGAATCCTGTAAAATTGACAACGACATCCTGGAGGAAGTCGGCACGGAGGCTGAACTCGTTTGCGGGGAAGGTCAGGACCTGGCGTTTGAGCAGGGTCACCCGCGGAGGGATCTCGAGGTGCAGGCCACGGCCGGTGCTGTCGAGGACGCGGCCTCCGGCCGCTTCGTCGAAGCGGTAGGCCAGTACGGCGCCCTCCGCGGCAGCAAAGGAAAAATCGCCCAGGGACCGCCAAGCGTTATAGTGCGCGGCGACACCATCGGGGCTGAGGGGAAAGGGGTAGATGGCAAAGCCGTAGAGATCGCCCTCCCAGGAGGTGTTGCCGTAAACGGAATTTCCCAGAACCAGCCGGACGCGCCCGTCACCGCCCGGGAAGCGAAGCGTCAGGTGTTTTTTTTCGAGCACGAGCCGCCCGTTGAGATAGATGCGGGCCCCGGCGGGGCCCGTCGTCACCGTCGCAAGGATCGGCTCCCCCCCCAGCGGGGCGGTGTCTGCCGAGAGCCTCGGGTTCTTGCGGCTGTAGTCATAATCATCACCGTTCATGACGACGACATGGCTGCGCCACTGCCCCATGAGCAGCTGTCCCGCGTCTTCGCCGTCGTGGAGCATGAAAAGGATGCCGAAGCCGTTTTTCCGGAGATGATCGGACCGGAAGGCAATCTCCACGGAAAATGTTTCCGTCATTACGGGAGGATCAAAGGACTTTGTGGCGGCGATGCCGTATTTCCGGAAGCGAATTCCAGGGCCGTCCTCCAGCCGCGCCACCTTGTTCGTGAAGAGGCCATGCCGGGGGTTCAGCCCCAGGATGATGATGCCCGCAAACACCGCCAGGCCGAGGCCGATGAGCAGTTTGAAGGGTATGCGTCCGCAGTCCATCAATCATTCCAGATCTGTTGAAGGGTCCATGGCGGGGCCGGAGCCGCCGACGAGGGATGGGCCGCCGCCTCGCGGCGTTCCGGTGCAGACTTCATCGGCGTCCCCGGGCCTGCACTGCCGGACGGCAGCACCGGCGAAATGATAGCCTTTACCCCTATAGCCTCCATCGAAACCCGGGCAAAGTCAACCCGGAAAATCGTCCGGCCCGCCGACGGCTGCCGACCAGTTTGTGACACACACCGCTGTGGCATATTTACGGTGGACCCCCGGCCGGATTTGTGCTTTATGTTTCCCGAGCCGGCTGGCGGCGCCATGGACCCTCACCGGCCGGAGAACGCAGCATTAGAAAGGAAAAATAGATGCGGATAGCAGTATTGGGCGGCATGGGGCTCCAGGGAAAGGCGGCCATCCGGGATCTGGCCACGAGCGCGGAGGTCGCGCAGGTGATCTGCGCAGATGCGGATCTGGCGGGCTGGGAGGCCTTCGCCCAGTCGCTGAAATCGGACAAGCTGACGGCGGTGCCCCTTGATGCGGCATCGGTGCCGGCGATTCGCGGCATACTGGCAGACGGCGTGGACGCGGCCATCGACCTGCTGCCCCTGCCCCTGATGATGAACGCCTTCGAGGCGGCCCTGGCAGCCCGGGTGCCCCTGGTGAGCACCAACTACGGACATCCGGTGCGGCCCCTCCACGGGCGGGCCCGGGAGGCCGGCGTTGTGCTGATGCCCGAGTGCGGCCTCGACCCGGGCATCGATCTGGTGCTCTGCGGTCATGCAGCAGGCCGGCTCGACGAGGTCCACGTGTTCAACTCCTACTGCGGGGGATTCCCCGAACCGTCGGCCTGCGACAATCCCCTCAACTACAAGATCAGCTGGAACTGGGACATGGTCCTCCGGTCCCAGAAGCGTGCGTCTGTATTCATCCGCGACGGCCGCCGGATCGACGTCCCGGCCGACATGCAGCATGATCCGGAATTTGTCGGCAGCCTTGACTTCCCCGGCCTGGGAAGGCTCGAGGCCGTACCCAACGGGGACGCCTCTTTCTATACGGATCTCCTGGGCCTCACCGCGACCGTTCGCGAGGCGGGCCGATACGCCCTGCGATGGCCGGGGTGGTGTGATTTCTGGCGCCCCCTCAAAGCCCTCGGATTCCTCTCCGATGATCCTGTCCCGGGCCTTGGCGGCGGCGTCTCCCCCCACCGGTTCCTCACGGCGCTTCTCGAACCCCGGCTCCAGTACCGGGACGATGAAAGGGACATCGTCGCCATGGCCAACATCTTTTCCGGGGTCAAGGACGGCAGGCCCAAATCCATCGCCATGAACCTCGTCATCGAGCGGGACCTGGAGACCGGCCTGCTGGGCATGAACATCGGCGTCGGCTGCCCGGCCAGCATCACAGCCCAGATGATCGCCCGGGGGGAGATCGCCCGGCCGGGGGTCCTCAACCCGGCAGTCGACATTCCCTACGACCCGTTCATGGCTGAACTGGCGCAGCGTGGGGTCCGCGTCGACGTGCAGGAGACGCCCTGAATGCCGGCACGGTTTTATCACCACCATCTCAACTTTCGAGATTCGTTCATGGGATGGATATGAGGTGTTCTCCGGCCAATAAAACTCGAAAGTTGACACCACAATGGTAAGGAGCGGTTTCATGGACAAGGAAAAGGCGCTGCAGGCAGCGCCCATCGAAAGCAAGCTGGTCCCCGTCCTGCGGGAGGGCGTGGATATCGTTAAAATGATCCTCTTCAAGGAGCTCAGGTCCGCCCTGGCCGAAAAATACCCGGACAGGGACGCGCAGTTTATCGGCCGGCTCTCCGGCGGGATCCTCAACGATCTTTTCGGCGTCGAGAACCTGGCCGAGCCTTTCGCCGGGTTCAAGCGACGGCATCAGGACCTGATCGATGCGGAGCTGGCAAGCCTTGCCGAAAGCTTTGCCGACCTCAGAATCGCGCTGACCGACGCCCTCCGCGTACAGTTCCTCTGCGACAGCCGGGAGGGAATCGACAGCGAGTCGGTGCTGGTCCGGGCCAACGAGCTCGGCATCCTGCTGGTCGACCGGGACATTCCCCTGCCCAAATTTTTCATGAACCTCGTCCGGAGGCTCGGCGTCGCCCACCAGATCCTCGACCCCGAGGCGGTCATGGCGATTCCCGAGGACGACGGCGACCCCGTCCGCAACTGAGCGCCCAAATTGGACCTTCACGCCAGGATACATTCCCATGCCCCGACCCGCGGATAAGACATCCCCCCGGGCGGTTCTGGCCGTTGCCGCGCTGGCGAACTTCATGTCGCCGTTCATGATCTCGGCGGTCAACATCGCCCTGCCGGCCATCCAGGAAGAATTCAGCGTCGACGCCGTTACGCTGGGCTGGGTGGCCAATGCCTTTCTGCTCTCCTCGGGCGTCGCCCTGGTCCCCTTCGGCAAGATCGCCGACATCCGGGGGCGGCGGAAGGTTTTCGTGTCAGGGATCCTCCTCTTCACCGTCGCGACAGTGGCGACGGCCTTTGTCCCATCGATCTTCTGGATCATTGCGCTCCGGGTCCTCCAGGGGATCGGCGCGGCCATGACCATGACCACGGCCTTCGCCATCATCTCGGCGGTATTTCCCCCCAGCCAGCGGGGCAGGGCCATCGGCATCACCGTCGCGAGCGTCTATATCGGACTTTCGACAGGCCCCTTTGCCGGTGGCCTGCTGACCGGTGCCTTCGGGTGGCGCAGCATCTTTCTCATCAATGCGCCCATCGGGCTGGCCGCCTTCGCCACGGCGGCCCTGAAGATCCGGGAGGAGTGGGCCGACGCCGCAGGCGAGCGCCTGGACGTGGCGGGAAGCCTCCTCTACGGCGCATCCCTGATCTGCCTGATGTATGGTCTCTCCATCCTCCCGGACCTCGCGGGGATCGGCCTCCTGGCGGGTGGGGCTGTCGGCATGGGGCTCTTTGTTTGGCATGAGCTGCGGACGCCCTTTCCCGTCTTCGAGGTCCGGCTCTTCGCCCAGAACCGGACCTTCTCCTATTCGAGCCTGGCGGCCCTGATCAATTATGCGGCCACCTTTGCCGTGGCGTTCCTCCTGAGTCTCTACCTTCAATATATCAAGGGCATGTCCCCGGGAAGCGCCGGCACGCTCCTCATCTGCCAGCCGGCCGTCATGGCCCTCTTCTCGCCCGTGGCCGGAAAACTCTCGGACCGGATCGAACCATCGGTCATCGCCTCCGCCGGGATGGCGCTTACGGCTTGCGGCCTCGCCGCGCTGGCCTTCCTCACCAAAGAGACCGGAATCCCCTATATCGCGGCCAGCCTCGTGGTCCTGGGGCTCGGGTTCGCCCTCTTTTCCTCACCCAACATGAACGCCATCATGGGAAGCGTCGAGAAGCGCTTCTACGGCATTGCATCGGGGACGGTCGCCACCATGCGGCTTATCGGCCAGATGCTGAGCATGGCGCTGGCGACTTTGGCCTTCTCCTTTTTTATCGGGGAGAGCCAGATCGCCCCGCCGGTCTACCCACAGTTCCTTCGATCGGTCCAGCTCTGCTTTACCGCCTTTGCCGCCATGTGCACCATGGGCATCTATTTCTCCCTCGCCCGGGGGGCGCTCCACCACCGGCAGACGGGATAAAATTCAGCGTTTACACGGTTGACCCGATGATTATCTTTAAACTGTAAAGGCCAATTTCTCTCATTTTCAATACAGCACGAGGTAAAGCGATGATGGGGAGCCCCCTCAAATTGCCCACGTTCCGCCTCCGGGACGCCGTGTGACCCCTCCCGGAGGCCGCCGATTGTCCAATCCAGATCTTTTCAACGAAGAGAGGAGGGTACCATGAATGCTGGCATTTTCTTTACCGGTTCGGGGCCTATCCTGCTTCTGACGACTTTCGCCTCACTCGACGATCCCAATCTGGTCAAAAAGTTGGAAACCAAGGGCATTAAAAAGTTCATCGCCTACCAGGTTTCGGAAGATGCCGTAAAGGAAAAATACGGGAACCACTACAATGTCATCATGGGCGATCTGAAGCAGGAAGACGATCTTCGGATCCTCGACTATGACGGCCATCACATCTTCAACAACTTTTCCCTCAAGGAGCTCGGCAGCCCTGTCTACCACGACGAGACCTGACCAACGGAAACGCCTCTGGTGCCACAGCCGGCACCAAAGCATGAAGGAAGGCTATCCAGAAATGGGTAGCCTTTTGTATTTCCCGGGATGCCGCATCCCGGAGGCACCCGGCGTTCGCGGACGCCGGTCCTATGCTTTTCCAGTTTCGGCCGCTGTTCCGGTTCTGGGAAAGCAGGCGATGAAGGGCAGGGTCAGAAGCGGCACCAGCGTCATGCCGGTGAGGACCGCCTGGATCGAGGTCATATCGGCAAGCTTGCCGACCAGGGGCGAAAGCATCCCGCCCAGGCCAAAGGCGAACCCCATCATGAGGCTTGCCACCATGGACCGCCCCTTGGGCGCCAGGCTCTGGGCCATGACCACTCCGACGGGAAGCGACGCCAGCACGGCTCCCCCGGCCAGGGCCGCCCCCAGATAAACCCAGCCCCCCTCGAGTTTCAGGAACAGGAAGAGGATCGGCGCCATGACGGCATGGGAAACGAGGAACACCGGCTTGAATCCGATCCGGTCCGACACATGCCCGGCAAAGAGGCCGCTGGCCGTGCCGGCCACCGTGAAGAGGGAGAAGATCATCCCCGCCGAAACGATGGAAAAGCCCTTCTGAACGTAGAGCACCGGCATGAAGGTCATGAACGACTGGCCCACCAGGGCCCGCAGGAACATGACGACCCATATGAGGGCGATGCTTTTCCAGGCGCTGCCGAGGCTCTCCCGGACAGCGCCCAGAAATCCCAGGTGGCGCATGCCCTCGGTCTCGGGCGACGGCACCGTGAAATGGAGATAGACGAGGACCGCCAGACCGAGGGTCATGGTGGCCGGCAGGGCCCCGAGGCCGAACCGGGCGGCATACCAGGTGATGAACATCGGGCCGACCCCGAAGGCGAGGGTGCCCCCGGTGTTGAAAACCGACATGGAAAACCCGGCGTTGCTGCCGGCGTAAAGGGGGACCATCCCCGTCACGGAAGGGTGGAACATGGCCGATCCCATCGAACCGAGGGCCACGGCCATCAGGAGGGTCCAGAAACCGGTGGTGATGCCGGACATGGGTATACAAACCACCGGCAGGAGCAGCCCGACCATGATGAAGATCCGGGTCTGGTAGCGGTCGGCATAATAGCCGGCCATGGGCTGCACGATGAAGGCCAGGAAACGGTTGATGCCGGCGATGATGCCGACCTGGGTGAGCGACAGCCCCATCTTCTCCACAAACAACGGGAAAAGCGGGCTGGTGAACGAGCTGTAGAAGTCCCCCGTAAAATGGACGAGGGTGAGGGCGAAAAGCACCCGGATGTTTGCCTTGCCGTGTTCTGTCATGACCATGCGTCCCTGGCTGAAGCCGGCGTCTGCGGATGGCCGATCCATCCCGGCGGCCCGGCAGCAAAATCGTGACTATAGGGAGCCCGCTTGCCGCCGTCAACAGAAATCAGCCGGCCGCCCCGCGGCTGCGGCGCCCGGCAGCCCCAAACCAGAGGAGGGCTGCGGCCTGCAGGGCCAGCATCACGCCGAACGCCGCCGGGTAGCCGCCCCCCGGCCGGAGCGGACGACCTTGCCAGAATTCAATGATTTCCCCCATGCCCCACTGGGCTGCAAAGGCCGCCACGAAGACGAGGAGATTGAGGGCCGTGTTGACCCGCCCGGCCAGGCGAGCCGGAAAGCGCTGGGTGAGAACGGCGTAGGGCAATATTCCCGACGTGCCGAAGAAGCCGAAAAGGGCCCAAAGGAAGGGGGATCCAGGGCCGGGCAGAATCTCCGAAATCCCCGATCCCAGGGGCATCCCCGAAAGGATGACCACCAATAGCACCGCCATGAAAATCCCCATGCCTGCGCCGGCCACGGCCATGGGCGGAATGCCGCGGCGGCTCAACCGCTCGGCCGCCGTCCCCATGAAGATGAACCCCGCCACCATGGCTGCGGCCACCCAGAGCAGCACCGCAGCGGCATCGGCCCGCGAAAGACCCGCCACCTCCCGGAGCCAGGGGCCTGCCCAGAGCCCCTGGATCGAGAGGAATGTCGCCTGGGACATGGTGGCCCAGGGCGCAACGCGCCAGAAGACAAGGCTCCCGAACACGGTCCCCATTCCATGGATCGGG
>CAJXSB010000023.1 GCA_913060435.1 uncultured Desulfococcus sp. | reverse complement strand
GATCATCTGCATCTTTTTTATCACTTCAGCGGATTCCGCCACCTATATCATCGGCGTCATGAGCTCCAACGGCAATCTCTACCCCAGCAACGGCGCCAAAATCGGGTGGGGGGCCCTCTGCAGCACCATCGCGGCCATGCTCCTGTTGACCGGGGGGCTGAAGGCCGTGCAGACGGTCTCCTTCATCTTTTCGTTTCCGTTCATGATTCTCATGCTCTTCATGATAGCCTCCTTCCTGCGCTGCATTACCGCCGAGTTCAAGAAGAAGCCGGATCCCCGGACGTAGGGAGGTCGTTCCCCTGTGTCGAGAACAGGAAGGATACCGATGACATGCAATATTAAGGAGGAAATATGAAAGCCAGACATTATGTGATGATTCTGTTCCTGAGCCTGCTGATGGCGGTTCCATGCACCGCAGCGGAGAAGCAGGTCAAACTCCTCTCGCTGACGTGGGAGCCCTATGCCGGTCCGGATATGCCCCAGAAGGGCCTCACCGCCGCCATCGTCCGCATGGCTTTTGAAAAGGCGGGATATGACGTGACGATTGAATTTCACAACTGGGACAAGGCGCTGGAGATGGCCAAGAACGGCGAAGCCGACGGCCTCTTCCCCACCTACCATACGAAGGAGAGAGAGGAATATCTGATCTACTCCGACCCCTTCGGGGAGAGCTACCTGGGGCTCTGCAGAGAGCGGCCCGTCCACGCCTTCTCTCCTGGCGGTATTGAATACGACAAGAAAAAGAAGTTACGTCGGGATCTCATCCAGTACAAAACAGACCCGAGAATCGACCAGACCCAGGCCCTGAGGGAGCTGAGCCGGTACAAGTTCGGCGTCGGCAGAGGATATGCGAATACCCCTGAGTTTGATGCGGCGGACTTTCTGACGAAAGTTGTGGTGGAAAATGATGAACAGAATATCCTGCAGCTTCTGCAGGGAGAGGTTCAGCTCATCGTCATCGATAAATATGTCGCAAAAAACATTGTGGCCAAAAAATTCCCCTGGCGCTCGGGCGACATTGATTTTATGGAGCCCCCGCTCTCCGTCAGAAAGCTCTACCTAACCCTTTCCAAAAAAGCCGACCGTGCCGAACAGAAGCTGGAAGATTTCAATAAGGGCCTGAAGGTTTTACAGGAAGAAGGGAGAATCAATCGACTGATGCGGATCTACGGCTTCTAATCCAGACCGCGCCGGCAGGTTCATCCGGGAAGGGCGCAACGACTGCCCGCACTATCCCCCGCCTGTCGGATCCGCGAAAATACCTTCCGGAAAGAACAGGCTCGACATCGAATGTTAGTTAGTTAAAATTTTAAAATACTTCTTGCCCTTGTTGGCACATATATTGATTCTACATGGAGAGTATAAACGGACAACGGGCGAAAAACCGGACCACCCGCCGCTTCTCTAAAAGGAGGAATAGATCAATGGAAGATCAAACCATCCCACAGAACCTGGACAACCTTCATGACGCCACCATGACCATCCTGGAAAAAACCGGTGTGCGGCTTCACCACAAGGAGATGCTGGAAATCGCCGAAAACAAAGGAATCAAGGTCGAGGACGACAAGGTCTTCTTCACGCGGGAGCAGATCATGGAATGGGTCGGCAAGGCGCCGTCGGAGTTCAAGATCTATGGCCGCAATGCCGACCACGATATGACCATCGGCGGCAACCATGTCGAGCACACCTCATATAACTCCGGCTTCCCCTTCATCGTGGACCTGGAGGGAAACCGCCGCCCGGCGCTTTTCAGCGACTACCTCAATTTTCTGAAACTCGTCCACCAGACGCCGGCATTCAAGATCAACGGCGGCGTCATGGTCACGCCCAGCGATCTGCCCAATGACGAAACCCTCTACCCCACGATGCTCTATGCCACCCTCCTCTATTCGGACAAGTGCATCTTCGGCGGCATGGGGGGCAAAGCGGAGAGCCAGACCACCCTCGACATGCTCGGCATCGTCTTCGGCGGCAAGGATGCACTGATCGAAAAGCCAAGGATCGCCAACCTGGTGAGCTCGCTTTCTCCGCTCCAGTTTGACGAGCGCATGCTGGATACGCTGCGGATCTACGCCGAATACGGTCAGCCGGTGATCGTCTCCCCCGCGGTGATGGCCGGGTCCACAGGCCCCGTCACCATGGCGGGCAGCATCGTCATCGCCAATGCCGAGGCCCTGGTCGGCGTCGCATTGTCCCAGATGGTCCGCGAGGGAACGCCGGCCATCTACGGATCGGCCACGTCCAATACGGACATGCGCTCGGGCGCGTTTACCATCGGCACGCCCGAGTCGGCCCTGGCGGTCAAGTACTGTGCACAGCTGGCCAAGCGCTACGGCATTCCCTGCCGGGGCGGCGGCGCCCTGAACGACGCGAAAAACGTGTCGGTGCAGGCCGGATACGAGAGCATGATGGTCCAGTTTGTAGCCAATCAGGAAAAGATCAATTTCAATTTTCACAGCGCCGGCGGCCTGGACAGCTACGGCGCCATGTCCTACGAGAAGTACGTCACTGACTTAGAAATTCTTGGAATGATTGAATATTACCTGGATGACCTGAACACCGACCCCCAGCATTTGGCCATAGACGTCATCGAGAAGGTGGGCGCCGGCGGCGAATTCATCACCAACCTTCACACGGTGCAGCACTGCCGCACGGCGCCCTTCGCCTCCGCCATCAGCGTTCACGGCCCGCTCAAGGAGGGAAAAAAGGCCAATGACGCCCTGCGCGAAAACATGGTGCAGCGGCTCAACAAAATGCTCGACGGCTACGCCCGGCCCGAGCTGCCAAACGAGACTCGCGCAGCCCTTGAGGCTTATCTGAGCCAAAAAGGCATCGACCTCGACATCATCCGGGAAGCCGAGGGGGATATAGAAAAGATCCGGCCCTTCAACGCGTAATCGAACAGCATCGACCGGTGCTCGGATCCACAGCCGATCAGCAGTGTAGAATGCCCCCTCTGGAGGGGGCACTTTTGATTAGACTCCCGGAAGGCCCTGCGTGATCCTGCCTGACGCAATGCCGCCGCGACGCATCATTCCACGGTCAGTTGATTGTCGACAAGGAAGGCCCCAACCTCGCGGCCATTCTGGGCGTCATACATGCTCGTCCGGATCGATATACACTCATATACGTATTGAGCTGCCTCAACATCGTAGGGTAAGGTTCCGTTTATTTCATCCGAAAATCTACATTCGATCTGATCCGCAGCTGCCAAATGCTTCGACCGCGCAAGGTCGCATTCCCCGCGCAAACGACCCTGACATCCAGCGGCATCGAGCGGCACCGGAAGCACCAGGACATCTCCCTCTGCGCACGCACCCACGATCTCGCGCGCATCCGCGTTTTCTCGTTTTCTTGCACGCATCCCCCTTTTCTGGTGCGCGGCTGCTGTTATCCCGCAAACCTTCATTCATGATGTTCAAGGAGGCGCTGATGAAAAAGAAACAATCGATTGCATCGGACCACCGCCGCGGATGGTCGATCTCCCGACGCGGCTTTCTGGCCAGTGCCGGAACAGGCGCCGTCGCTATGGCGGTCTCCGGCCGCATTTTCGCATCTCCCATGGGAAACAAAGAAACGGCGGAGATGGCGCCGGATGTTCTCAGCAAGATCACCCTGCATGTCAATGGCCACCCCCACGACCTCCTGGTGGAGCCGCGCTGGACCCTGCTCCATGTGCTGCGGGAAACGCTCGGCCTGACCGGCACCAAGGAGGGCTGCGGCCGCGGGGAGTGCGGCGCCTGCACGGTGCTCATCAACGACATCCCGCGGTACGCCTGCCTGACCCTGGCGGTGGAGGCCGAAGGCGCCGCCGTCACGACGGTGGAGGGGCTGCTGGACGGCGAGACCCTCGGCCCGGTTCAATCGGCCTTTGTCGAGGAGGATGCCTTTCAGTGCGGCTACTGCACCCCCGGGCAGATCATGTCGGTGGAGGGGCTGCTGCGAAAGAATCCCGACCCATCGATGGATGAGATCCGTATGGCTGTCAGCGGCAACCTGTGCCGCTGCGGCGCCTACAGCCACATCTTCAAGGCCGCGGCCAGCGCCGCGAAAAACCGGCGAAAATAACCCACACCGAACACCGGGTTTGCATCGGCCATCCAGGCGAATCCGGCGGAAGCGAGGCGAATCATGGCAAAAGATTCCACATCGATTTACTACACCGAGGGACTGCCGGTGCCGGAGACGCCGGCGGCAGGCAAGGCGCCCAAGCCCTGGGAGCAGACCGATGTCATCGGGAAGCCCTGGCCCCGGGTCGACGCCTACGAGCGGGTGAGCGGGACCGCCGTCTATCCTTCTGATATTCTCCTTCCCGGGATGCTCTACGGCGCCATCCTCACCTGCCCCCATCCCCATGCGAGGGTCCGCCGCGTGGACACCGCCACGGCCGAAACCATGCCGGGGGTGCGGGCCGTTGTCGGACCGGAGACCCGGGAGGCGGACCTGCCGTGGTCCTACCGGAATGTCAAATCGAAGATCTTCCCCCCGGTCTGTCGCTTCGAGGGGGAGCCGGTGGCGGCGGTGGCGGCCGAGACACCTTTCCAGGCCTGGGATGCGGCCCGGGCCATCCAGGTCGAATACGAAATCCTGCCCCATGTATCCGACGAGCGGCGCGCCCTTGACGCAAACGCCCCGAAGATCCACGACGGGGGCAACAAGGTCAAAACGGAGACCTATTCGCGGGGGGATGTGAGCAAAGGATTTGCCGATGCCGACGTCGTCCTGGAGCAGCACTACCGCACCGAAGCCGAACTGCACACGCCCCTCGAGCTGCACGGCTGCGTCGCCAACTGGGACGGCGATGAGCTGACCCTCTGGGAGTCGACTCAGGGGGTCTATGCCGTCCAGTCCCGGGTGGCCGAAACCCTCGGCCTGCCCCTTGCCAAGGTGAGGGTCGTCGGGCACTACGTGGGCGGCGGCTTCGGGAGCAAGCTCCGGACCAGCCGATACAGCATCATCGCCGCAGTTCTGGCCAGACGGAGCGCGCGGCCGGTGAAGCTCTTCCTGCCGCGGGAGGAGACCTACCTCTCCATGGGAAACCGGCCGCCCAGCAACATGACCCTCAAGGCCGGGGTCAAAAAGGACGGCACCCTCACGGCCCTGGCGTTCACCTGCCTCGGCACCGGCGGCGCCTTCCCTGCCGGCGGCACGTCCCTGGTCGACTGGCAGATTCGGGACCTCTACCGCTGCCCCAACATCAGCACCGAATGCACCGACGTCTACATCAATGCGGGCCCTGCCCGGCCGTTCCGGGCGCCGGGGCATCCCCAGGGCTCCTGGGCCCTGGAGCAGATGATGGACGCCCTGGCGGAAGCCATCGGCATGGACCCGGTGGCGCTGCGCCTCAAGAACATCCCCACCGTCAGCCAGGGGCGGCAGGGAAGCCCACCCTACACCACCACCGGCCTGGAGCCGTGCCTGACAGAAGGCGCCCGGCAGTTCGGATGGGCGGAGGCCCGCCGAAGCCTCGGCGCGGCGCAGCACAAGGGCCCGATCCGGCGGGGCGTGGGCATGGCCGCCAGCGTCTGGATCGTGGGCGGCGGCGGACCACCGTCCACCGTGATCGTGAAGCTGTTCGCCGACGGCAGCGCCAACCTCAACATGGGGGCCAGCGACATCGGCACCGGCACCAAGACCATCATGGCCATGGTGGTGGCGGAGGAGCTGGGCCTCAAGCCGGAGATGATCCGCATCGAGCACGCCGACACCGGCACGACCCAGTACGCCACCCCCAGCGGCGGCAGCAAGACCGTCCCCACGGAAGCGCCCGCCGTCCGGGATGCCGCGGTTCAGGTCAAGCGGCAGGTGCTGGAAATGGCGGCCGACGAGATGGGCCTGCCGGTGGACGACCTGGCCTACGAGGGCGCGGCAGTCGCCTCCCGCAGCCGGCCGGATCGGCGTGTTCCCATCACCGGGATCGAAGGACTCCGGAAGCGCGGGGTGGTGGTGGGGGTGGGCCACCGGGACCCCAACCCGGAGGGCAAAAGCATCAACCCCTTCTGCGTCCAGTTCTGCGAGGTCGAGGTGAACACCCAGACTGGGGAGATGCGCATCCTGCGGTTTCTGAGCGCCAACGAGAGCGGCCGGGTCATGAACCGGATGAGCTTCGACAGCCAGGTCATCGGCGGCATCACCATGGGCATCGGCCTGGCCGCCACCGAAATGCGGATCCTCGACACCGAGCAGACCGGCAAGCTGGTCAACCGCAACTGGCACGACTACAAGCTGCCCACAGCCCTCGATGTTCCGGCGGACATCACCAGCGCACCTGTCGAAATGCCGGACGCCGAGGCCAACACCACCGGCGCCAAGGGGCTTGGGGAGCCGGTGACCATCCCCACGGCGGCGGCCGTGGCCAATGCGGTCTACCACGCCACCGGCATCCGGGTCACCGAATCCCCCATCCATCCGCTGCGGCTCTGCAGCCTGCTCGAACAACAGACCAAGGAGGGCTGATCCATGATGCCATCATTTTCCTACGTACGCCCGGGAACGCTCCAGGAGGCGGTCCAGCACCTCTCCGCCAAGGGCGCCGTCGTCCACGGCGGCGGGACCGACCTGCTCACCTGCCTGCGGGAGCGGATCGTCGATGTTCAGAAAGTCGTCAGCATCCAGGGCCTGAAAGATCTGTACGGGGTGAAGGAGACGGCCGGCGGCGGACTGCGCATTGGTGCGCTGACCACCATCACCGAAGTGGCGGAGCACCCCGTGATTCGGGAGCGCTACCCCGGACTGGCCCAGGGCGCCGCGGAAGTGGCCAGCCCTCCGCTCCGCAACCAGGGAACCATCGGCGGGAACCTCTGCCAGAAGCCCCGATGCTGGTACTTTCGGGGGGATTTCCACTGTCTGCGAAAAGGCGGCGACACCTGTTATGCCCCCTTCGGAGAGAACCAGTTCCACGCCATCTTCGGCAGCGGCGACATCTGCTACATCGTCCACCCGTCGGACACGGCGCCTTGCCTCTCGGCGCTGAACGCCGAGATCGAGATCGCCGGGCCCGCCGGCAGAAGGCTCCTCCCCGCCGCCGAATTCCACGTGCTGCCCGAAGACTATGTGATGCAGGAGACCTGGCTGGCCCCCGGAGAGATCCTGACGGCGGTGCGGCTCCCTCCCCCACCCCCCGGCCTTCGCAGCACCTACCGCAAGGTCCGCGCCCGCCGCTCCTGGGATTTTGCCCTGGCCGGCGTGGCCCTGGCCCTGCAGTTCGACGGAGACCGGGTGGCCGGCGGCCGGGTGGTGCTGAGCGGCGCCGCCCCGGTCCCATGGCGCTCCCGGCCCGTCGAGGACGCCGTCATCGGCAAGACCCTCGACCGCCAGACCATCGCCGCCGCCGCCCAGGCCGTCGTGGCCGACGCCGAGCCCCTTGCGAAAAACGCCTACAAGATCCCGCTATTCCGTGGAGTGATCGAAGAGGAGCTGGAAAGAATATCGCGGCCATGAAGCTTTCGTTGATTGCGGGAACAGCCAATCCCGCCCTGGCGGAGGCGATCGCAGGGCACTTGGGCATCGAGGCGACGCCATGCCGGATGGATTCGTTTCCGGACGACGAGCTCCAGGTCCGGATCGCCGACTCCCTGACGGGAGACGATCTCTATGTTGTTCAGCCCACCGGGCCGCCGGTGGGCCGCCACCTGCTCGAGCTGCTCCTCATCGCCGATGCCGGCCGGCGCACCGGCGCCGCCCGCGTAACCGCGGTGATCCCCTATTTCGGCTATGCGCGCCAGGACCGGCGTGCCGAGAGCGGTGAGCCGGTGGGGGCCAAGGTCCTGGCAGACCTGATCGCGGCGCGCATGGACCAGGTCATCACCGTCCATCTCCACAACCCGGCCATCGAAGGCTTTTTTGGCCTGCCCGTGGAGCACCTCTTCCCGATACCGCTGATCGCCGGGCGGCTCAGGGAGACCGTTTCGGAGGACGCCGTCCTGGTGGCGCCGGACCTGGGCGCCGTCAAACTGGCCCAGCAGTATGCCGACGAGCTGGGCCTTCCCGTGGCATACGTCCACAAGGAGCGCATCACCGGCGACCGCGTGGCGGTGCGGCGGATCATCGGCGATGTGGCAGGCCGCTCCCCGATACTGGTAGACGACATGATCAGCACCGGGGGCACCATGGTCTCGACCATCGAGGCACTGGTCGAACGCAAATGTCGGACCCCTGTCACGGTGGCCGCCACCCACGCGCTGCCGAAGGGAGACGCCATCGCCCGGCTCACATCCCGCCCGGTCGGGAGCATCATCGCCACCAATTCACTGGCCCAGCCGCCGGAGCGGGGAGGCGCCATGGACCTGCTCGACCTCGCCCCGCTGATCGCCGGGACGATCCGGCGCATCCACGAAAAGGCGCACGCCCCAGCACCGCCGGCAGGCGGCAGGTAGCGTACCCGAACCAACGGGAAGGAGTAAGGATATGAAGGATCCCAAAACCATGGAACAGTTCATGGACACCTTTCGGGGCCGGCTGATCCAGCCGCCGGACCCCGGATACGACGACGCCCGAACCATCTACAACGCGATGATCGACAAGCGCCCGCGGCTGATCGCCAGGTGCGCCGACATCGCGGATGTGATCGCGGCCGTGGGGTTCGGCCGCGAAAACGCCCTGCCCACCGCCATCCGCGGGGGCGGCCACAATGGCCCCGGACTGGCGTTGGTGGACGAGGGGCTGGTCATCGACCTGTCGGCCATGAAGGGGATCCGCGTCGCCCCGGAGGCCGGGACCGTGCGCGTTGAACCCGGCTGCACCTGGGGAGACGTCGACCACGCCACCCACGCCTTTGGGCAGGCCACGGTCAGCGGCATCATCTCCACGACCGGCGTCGGCGGCCTCACGCTGGGCGGCGGCCACGGCTACCTGAGCCGGAAATACGGTCTCACCATCGACAACCTGCTCTCAGCCGACGTGGTCCTGGCCGACGGCCGGCTGGTGCACGCGAGCGAGGATGAGCACCCGGACCTCTTCTGGGCCCTGCGGGGCGGCGGCGGCAATTTCGGTGTCGTCACCTCGTTCGAGTACCGGCTCCACCCGGTGGATACGGTGGTCGCCGGGCCCCTGTTCTGGCCCCTCGAGGCGCTCGAACCCACCCTGAAGTGGTACCGGGATTGGCTGCCTTCGGCATCCGAGGACGTCTACGCCTTCTACCTGGTCGGCCAGGTGCCGGAAGCCGACCCGTTTCCTGAGGCCATCCGCGGGAGAAAGATCTGCGGGCTGGTCTGGTGCCTCACCGGGCTCCAGGAGCAGGCCGACGCCATGATCCAGCCGGCCCGCGATGTGGAAGCGCCGCTGTTCGAGCATATCGCGCCCATGCCCTACCCCGCGATCCAGGGCCTGTTCGACGGCCTCTATCCGCCCGGCCACCAGTGGTACTGGAAAGGGGATTTCTTCCGTGAGATCTCCGATGACGCCGTCGCTTCGCACCTCCGCTTTGCCGAGGTGCCGACACCCCAGTCCACCATGCACCTCTACCCCGTCAACGGCGCCGTGCACCGGATCGGCCGGGAACAAACCGCGTGGCAGTACCGCGACGTCCACTGGTCGATGGTCATTGCCGGGGTTGACCCGGACGCGTCCAAAGGAGAAAACATCACCCGGTGGGCCCGGGACTACTGGCAGGCGCTTCACCCATACTCGGCCGGCGCGTCCTACGTCAACTTCATGATGGAGGAGGGGCGGGAACGGATTCAGGCCGGCTACGGCCAAAATTACGGGCGCCTTCAGGCGATCAAGGCCAAATACGATCCCAATAATTTCTTCCGCGTGAACCAGAACATCCCGCCGGCGTCATGAAAAGGACCAGACAGATCTGCTCCCGAATCCGGGCGGCGGCGGTGGCGTCGTGCAGGCAGCCCGGGCACAGGGGGTCGCTCAAGTTCAAGGTAATATCATACCTGCCGGAAAAATGAAGGCGGCTGTCCTTCAGGCATGGTTTAGAAGAGATCCGTGTAAAAAATGGGCGAAAGCCACGTTAACCGGTTTTGCCCAATACGGTATTGTAAACGGATAGGTACTTTTCAGCCGACTTCTCCCATGAATAATCCTGACCCATGGCGGTCGCCATCATCTGTTCCCACATCTTGGGCCGGCTGCGATAGGTGTCAATGGCCCGTTTTGCGGCATCCAAGAAAAAGGATGGTTCGAAGTCAAAGAATGTAAAGCCATTGACACCGTCCTGGATGGTATCGGCCAGACCGCCGGTCAAACGAACGACGGGCAGGGTGCCGTATCTCAGGCTGTAGATTTGATTCAATCCACAGGGTTCAAACAGGGAGGGCATGAGGAAAATGTCCGCGCCGGCTTCGATTTTATGGGCCAGCTCGTTGTTGTAGCCGATATAGATCCCCACCCGGTCCGGGTAGCTGCGCCGCAGCCATTCAAAATAATTGTGGTATCTGGGATCCCCCGAACCGAGCACGATCATCTGGGTATCGAGTTCGAGAATCTGCTCAGCGCACTCGGTGATCAGATCGATCCCTTTTTGTTCCACCAAGCGGGTGACCATGCCGATCAAGGGCGCATCGCCTCTTTCCGGCAGACCATATTCCCGCTGCAATCGGGTTTTGATCCGGGACTTGCCGGACAGATTGTCAGCGGAATAGTGGATGCCATAGGTATGGGGATCGGTTTCAGGGCGCCACTCCCGGTAATCCACCCCATTGAGAATTCCGAACAGATGCTCCTTTTGGCGCTGCAGCACATCCTGCAGCCCGAACCCGAGGTCCGTGGTCCGGATCTCCCGGGCATAGGTTTCGCTCACCGTGGTCACGGCGTCGGATAGATGAATGGCGCTTTTGGTCAGGTTGATCTGCCCGTAGAATTCAAAATCATGGCTGTAATAAGTGCGGGGCAAAGACAAAATGGGCCAGTGGTCTTCTGGAAAGCGACCCTGGTAAGAGATATTGTGGATGGTGTACACCAGCTTCGGCAGCGGCTGAAAAAAGGGATCCTGACGGTAGGCCCCGTAGGTGGACTTGAGTATGGCCGGCAGCACGGCGGTCTGCCAGTCGTTGCAGTGGATCACATCGGGAAGAAAGTCCATGGCCTTGCAGCACTCCAAGGCCGCTTTGCAAAAAAAGAGAAAACGATCCAGGTTGTCCGGATAGTCGCCGTCACCCTGGCCGTAGAGCCCCTCGCGATTAAAATAAGCCTCGTTTTCAATAAAATAGGTGGACACGGATCCATTTTTGGCATGCAGCAGCCCGGCGCCCTGGAGTCCGTTATGCATCTGGACGGTGAAGGCGGCCACGGGTTCCATGGCGAGGTGCTGCTCCGCTATGCGGAGATATTTGGGCATCACGGTGCGGACATCGTGGCCCAGTTTCGTTAACGCTTCGGGCAGTGCCTGGGCCACATCGGCGAGCCCGCCGGTTTTGGCAAAAGGGGTGATTTCCGATGAGACATATAGAATTTTCACGTCAGCAGCCCTTTCCGATACGCATCGTGCAATGCGATCAGCTCCTCGATGCGGAGTGAAATCTCCCTGCCGAGATCGGTATCTTTAATCCGAATGCGGTCATCGCGTCTTTCAAGGATTTCAGTGGTGCAGTCGATGTCGGGGACCGCCAGGTCGTCATTATCGCTTTCCGCTTTGCTGTGGTGGGTCGCCAGCAGCAGGCCCCATGAATTGTAGACCAGGGTGTATCCGCCAATGCCCGTCTTTTTCTGATATGCCGGGCAAAAACCGCCGTCGATGACGATCAATTTGCCGCCGGCCTTTAATGGGCTCTCCTTTTTCTTGACGATCACCGGCACATGTCCGTTGACGATGTGGCCCTGATCCGGGTTCAGGCCAAAGCTCTGCAGGATGTGCTGGACCGTCCCTTCGTCATCCCTAAGGGCATAGTAGATGTTGCGCTGTTCGTGATGGGTGGCGGGATCTTCAATAAAGTACTGCTCGAAAGTCGCCATCTTCTCCTTGCCAAAGAGGGGTGAACAGGGACCGCACCATAAATACCACATGGCGTCCAGGCCGGCCTCTTTTTTCTTGGCGTCCCCGACCGTGTAAAAACCGTCCCGGGCCAGGCCATCGAATTGGTCCATCAACGCCCGGCCGGCAAATTCTCCATGGTTCAGCTTCATGGGTTTAAAGGAGCCGTCCCCATTCATGGGGATGCATCCGTGGTAGAGCAGATTCCCATTGCAGGCGTTATAGATGCTGCCCTTGGCAAAGAGGAAGCGGGTGTGCTTCTGCAGCTTTTCGCTGTGTAAAAAGGCCTGCTTGAGACGGTTGATCACATGCTGTTCACCAGGCGTCAAGGCGTAAGGGGCCTGGGCCGCGACGGTGGGTATCTGCTTATCTCCCAGAGGATAAGCGCGGTTGTCGATGTCAACGCTGCCCCGGGCAGCGTCAATCTTGTCGAGCAGCAGACGGTCTTCAAGGTCGTATTCGGGTCGGCGCTTGATGATCTGGGCTTCCAGTTTGAATTGGATCAGGGTGATGGCTTTATGCATCTGGGCCATCAGCCGCCTTTCCCCCTCGGAGTCATCCCCGGCGTTGAACCGCTGGGGCATGAATTTCCCGCAAGGATCATGGGCGTAGGTTTCCATGGCAAAGGAGGCCAGGGGCAGCAGGCTGATGGCATAGCCGTTTTCCAACGTCTCCATATTGCCATGGCGCAGGGAGATCCGGACCACATTGGCAATGCAGGCCTCACTGCCGCCTGCCGCCCCCATCCACAGGATATCGTGGTTGCCCCATTGAATATCGACGCTGTGATAGGACATCAGGCGATCCATAATGAGATGGGCGCCGGGACCGCGATCGTAGATATCCCCCACGACATGCAGGTGATCGATGGCCAGGCACTGGATGGCTTCGGCGATCACCACGATCAAGGTCCTGGCGTGGCCGGTGGCAATGATGGCATCCATCAGGCCCTGATAGTAGTCCTGCTTATCCGCCTGCTCTTCATGTTCGTAGAGCAGTTCTTCCACCAGGGCCTCAAAGCGGCCCGTAATCAACTGCCGGACCCTGGCGCGGGGATATTTGGATGAAACAGCACGCAAAACCCGGATGAGGCGCAGCAGGGTGTCGACATACCACTGCTGCTCCTGATCCGCCGGGGGCAGCAGAATTCCCAGCATGGTTTCCGGTGAATATATCAGGGCGCCCAATTTGACTTTTTCTGCGTCCGTCAGCGTATCTCCAAATATCTCGAGGATCTTGCGTTTGATGGCGCCGGAGGCATGGCTCACCACCTTGCCGAAGGCTTCCACCTCGCCATGAATATCGGAGATGAAGTGTTCGGTGCCTTTGGGCAGGTTGAGTCGGGCCTCCAAATGGATGATGGCCTCGGCAGCCGCTTCCGCGGATGGATATTCCTTTGCCAGATGGGCCAGATAGCGGGTGTAATCGTTTTGTCGTTCCATATGCTCCACTGTCATTGGCTTTGTGGGTCCGGGGGTTGCCCGGCCATCCAGACTAGATCACCGTATTATCGGCAATAACCGAGTCCTTGGGGATCACCACCAGGCCGTCCCGGGCAACCCAGTTGTCTGCCTCGCTGTCGGGACGGTCGGACAGGTGGCGGATCTGCACATTGCGACCAATGCGGGCGTTCTTGTCGATGATGGCGCCCTCGATGACGGTGCCCTGGCCAATGCCGATGTCGGGCCGGCCGAGGCGTTGGTTTTCGGCGCGATCAGCTGCGGTTTCATAGTAATCCGCACCCATCAGAATCGAAGAGCGGATCCGGGTCTTTGGGCCGATCTGGCTGCGCAGGCCGATCACGGCATGGCTGATCCGGGCATCCGTCACCCGGCATCCATCGGCCATCAGCGTGTTTTCCAGATGGGCATCGTAGATTTCCGTGGCCGGCAGGAACCTGGCGCGGCTGTAAATAGGCCGTCCGGGCATATAAAAATCAAAGGGCCGTTCCGGCAGGGCCATCTCCAGATTCACCTCGTAAAATCGTCGAATGGTTCCGATGTCGGCCCAATATCCGTCGTAGACATGGCCCATGACGCGGTAATTGGCCAACGCCTTGGGAAGGATGTCTTTGCCGAAATCATCCCCGGGTGACTTGAGGACCTCAAACAACAGATCGGTGCGAAACACATAAATTCCCATGGAGGCCAGAAAAGGGCGGTCCGAAGCGGGCAGGCTTTCCAGCTCGGGCAGGGCTGCGGGGTCCGGCTTTTCCGTAAAGTTCAAGATCTCGCCGTCGGCGCTGCGTTTGAGAATGCCCAGGGCCGGCGCCATCTCCGCCGAGACCGGTTGAACCGCCATGGTGATGTCGGCCCCGGTATCCACATGATATTCCACAAAGGCACGATAATCCATGTTGTAGAGGTGGTCGCCGGCCAGAATCAGCACATACTCCGTGCGGGCGGCCTCGATCTCAAGCACCTGCTGTCGCACCGCATCGGCGGTGCCCTGGTACCATCCTGTACTGCTGGGCGTCTGCTCGGCGGCCAGGATCTGCACCCAGCCCTGGGTGAACATGTCCCGCGCGTAGGTGCGTTGAATGTGGCGGTGCAGCGAGACCGAGTTGAACTGGGTCAGAATGGCGATCTTATCGATGCCGGCATGCAGGCAATTGCTGATGGGAATATCGATCAGGCGGTATTTCCCCGCCAGGGGCACTGCCGGCTTGGCCCGCAGCCGGGTTAAGGGATAGAGCCGCGATCCCTGCCCGCCGCCCATGATCAAACCTAAAACCGATGTCATATTCATCGTCTCTGGCTCCTTCCTCGTTAAGCTACAGATCTTGCAATGCGTTGCACTTCTTTTTGTTTACCGGAAAGTTTTTGCAGGCAGACCTCCTCACTCGTGCCCGTTACCCCCGATTTGCGCTGCCAAGCACCTTGCTGTTTTTGTGTTGGACCATTTTGATGAGCTCATCCCGCGCCGGTCCCAGATATTTGCGGGGATCGAACTCTGCCGGTTTTTCAGCGAAAACCCGGCGGATCATGGCGGTCATCGCCAGGCGGCCGTCACTGTCGATGTTGATCTTGCACACCGCCGAACCGGCGGCCCGGCGCAGCTGCTCCGCCGGTATGCCCACCGCACTTTCCAGATTGCCGCCGTATCGGTTGATCAGGGCCACATGTTCGGGGGTAACCGATGAAGCCCCATGGAGCACAATGGGAAAGCCTGGGAGGCGCTTTTCAATCTCCTCCAGGATATCGAAGCGCAGCGAAGGAACTTCCTCCCCCGGTTTGAGTTTGAACTTATAGGCCCCGTGGGAGGTGCCGATGGAGATGGCCAGACTGTCCACACCGGTTTTCCCCACAAATGCTTCAACCTCCTCGGGTTTGGTGTAGTGGGATACCTCGGATGAGACTTCGTCCTCCACGCCGGCCAGGACCCCCAGCTCCCCCTCAACGGTCACATCCCGATCATGGGCGTACTCCACCACGGTTCGGGTGAGCCGGACATTCTCATCAAAGGCATGGTGGGACCCATCCAGCATGACCGAGGAGAACCCGGTGTCGATGCAGGCCTTGGCAAGCTCGAAGCTGTCCCCATGATCCAGGTGCAGGGCCATGGGAATGGAACTGCCCAGATCTCTGGCCATGGCCACCGCGCCCCTGACCATGTGGGGCAGCATGGCGGGATTGGCATATTTACGGGCGCTTCCCGAAACCTGCAGAATCACCGGTGAGCTGGATTCAACGCAGCCAATCACAATGGCCTGCAGCTGCTCCATATTGTTGAAATTATAGGCCGGGACCGCGTAGCCGCCGGCCATGGCCTGTTGGAACATCTCACGGGTGTTCACCAAACCAAGTTCGGGGTATGGGATTGGGGAGTTCATCGAATCTCCTCTCTTATGAGTGATCATTTTCGTTCGGCGGATGACAGAGTTGACGAGCAAGGGTTCAGAATTGGGACCCCCTACATTGCCCCCACCATGGCAGCCAAATCCACCATGCGGTGGGAGTAGCCGGTTTCATTGTCATACCAGGAGAGCACCTTGACCATGTCGTCAATGACATGAGTGGTGGCCGCGTCCACGGTGGAGGAGAGCCGGCAACCGTTATAGTCGCAAGATACCAGGGGAAGTTCGCTGTATCCCAGAATTCCGGAGAGGGTCGTTTCAGAGGCTTCTTTGAGGGCCTCATTCACATCCGAAACGGAAACGCCTTCCTTCTTCACGGTGACCACCACATCCACAATAGAGACATTGGGGGTGGGAACCCGCACGGCCAGGCCATTGAGTTTGCCGGACAACTCGGGGATGACCAGGGCCACGGCCCGGGCCGCGCCCGTGGAGGTGGGAATCATGGAAAGGGCCGCGGCCCTGGCCCGGCGCAGATCCTTGTGGGGAAAATCGAGCAGGCGCTGATCGCCCGTATAGGAGTGGATGGTGGTCATCAGCCCGCTGCGGATCCCGAAGTTCTCCAAGAGCACCTTGGCCACCGGGGCCAGGCAGTTGGTGGTGCAGGAGGCGTTGGAGATGATATGATGCTTCTGGGGGTCGTACTGGCTGGAGTTGACCCCCATGACGATGGTGGCGTCGGGGTCGGTGGCCGGCGCCGAGATGATCACTTTACGGGCGCCGGCATTGAGATGGCGTTCGGCGTTGGCCCGGTCCCGGAACAGGCCGGTGCACTCCATGGCAATATCCACCCCGTATTTTTTCCAGGGCAGCTCCGCCGGATTCTTGATGGCGCAAACCGGGATTTCGACGCCGTTGACCGCGATGCCGCCCTCGGTGGCCTCAACGGTGGCATCCAGTCTGCCGTGGACCGAATCATAGGTCAACAGATGGGCGATAGTGGCGGAATCCATCAAATCGTTGATGGCCGCCACCTCGATATCAGGGTGGGCCAGGGCCGCCCGAAAGACCACCCGACCAATTCTGCCGAATCCGTTAATTGCGATTTTTATACTCATTTTTTCCTCCGTTTACGGTTCCTTCCACTGACCTTACATGGGCCATGGAACATCTGAATTCAGACTTCAGACAATGACACCTGTTTCAATAACTCGGTAACCTGGGCCAGGGATCCCACCGAGGTGCCGCTTTGGCTGGCGGTTGCCGCGCCGCATGCGATTCCCCGGCACAATGCCTCGGGCATGCCATGGCCCTGGCTGAGTCCCCACACCAGGCCCGCCACCATGGAGTCTCCCGCGCCAATTGGGTTTCGCTCCACAATTTCAGGACTGGCCGCCAGCCACGCCCGCTGGCCATTGATCAGCAGCGCGCCCTGCTTGCCCAGGGAGATAACCACATTTCCCGCGCCCATGGCCTGGATCGCCTTTCCCGCAGCGGCAATCTCTGCAGGGGTATTGATGGGCAGCCCGGTCAGCTCCTGGGCTTCCTCGGCATTGGGTTTGATGAGAAACGGATTTGCCCGGCAGGCCTGGCGCAGGGCCTCGTCGCTGGTATCCAGGAATACCCGGGCACCCGCCGATTGGAGAATGGTGGTCATATCGGCATAAATGGATGGGGGCACACCCGGAGGCAGACTGCCGGCCAGCACCCAGCTGTCCCCGGGTCTGGCCAGTTCCCTTACCTTCTGCATCAGTTTGACCAGATCCTCGCCCGAAATGGTCGGTCCCGGCTCGTTGACCTTGATGTAATGGCTGTGATCCGCACTGACAATGCTGACATTGGTGCGGGTTTCCCCCTCGACCCAGATAAAGCCGGTGTCAATGCCCAAGGACTGCAATTCGTCATTGAGCAGTTCGCCGGTTTTGCCCGCGGCAAAACCCAGGGCCACACTGGACGTTCCCAGGGATTGAAGCATGCGGGCCACATTGAAGCCTTTGCCGCCGCAGTCCACGCGCCACGCGCTGGCCCGCAGGACCGTATCAAAGGCGATCTCATCAACCAGCAGCTCCCGATCCACCGCGGGATTGAGTGTAACCGTGTAAATCATTTTCAACCTCTCCAATATTTTTCAAAAAGCGCCTCTTCCGCCTCGGCGGTCCACATATCACCGGGATCCAGCTTATCGGCGATATCCGGCAGCTTCTCCTTCAGTTCACCAAGGCCCATCAGGGGCAGGTCATGGATCTGGGGAAAGATGATGATCTTGCCGGCGTAGCGGCCTTCGATCATGGCTCGAATGCCTTCTTTGGCCGCCCGCATGCCGCCGATGGCCCCCACGCTGCACCCCGGGGACAGATCCCCTTGACTGGCCAGCTCCACGACCTGCTGCTGGTCGTTCATGGTCAACCCCGAAGTACCCGTGTATTGGGTATTGTTGAGGTAGACCGTGCTCATATTCAACGGTGCCAGCGTACCGTTGGGAACACCGGCAAAAAAGACCAGCATACCATCGGGGTTCATCACTGTGGCCGCCTCGGCCATTACATCGGCGATGGGCACACTGACCACCACGTCGTCAGCCCCCTGGTTGTCGGTGGCTGCCATCACGAAATCATGCAGGGACTGGTCCCGGGTCTGGGGATTGAAGGTCAACAGCTCGCGGCCGTTGCGCTCTGCAAGGAGAGCCAGACGCTCCTGGAGCGCCTTCAGGCGCAGGTCGCTCACCTCGGTGGCGATAATCCGGCGGGGTCCATCGGGCTGTTGAATGGCCCGCTGAACATGCATCATCCCCATGGGGCCGCCGGCACCCACAAAAACGGTCGTGCCCTTGGAACGCAAATCACAGCGGTTGCGCGCTTCCCCATAGGAGGCGGCGATGTCCGGTCCCTGGCCGCCGAGATAGGCGGTGTAGTCGTAGTGCAGGCGGCCCACATCGGTCTCCACCAGGCCGTCCAGGGCGGTTTGCCCCACCAGGTTGAGGGTGCCCCGCCGGGCAATGTGCTTGGCCACGGCACCCACCGTTGCCGCCGAACGAGGATCGAGCATGACAATATCGTCAAAGCCAATGCCTTTGGTCAGCTCCTCCACCAGGGCCGGATAGTCATCCGGGCCGATTCCATTGCGCACGATTTTCCTGGCGGAGGTCTGCTCCACCAGCTTCTCCACCGAGGCCGGCACATCGGTCATCACAATGGTGGCCGGGGCGTCCAGGCCCGAGGAAAACAGATATTCCCGCTCATCTCCCGGCCGGCCCATGATCCACATGACCCCGTCGGTTTTGGGATCCAGCCGTCGGCGCTGGGTGTAGGCCGCCAGTACGCAGCCCCAAGGCTCCAGCAGGGAGGCTTCGGCATACCCCATGCTCTCGCTGACGGGCAGCAGACAGGGGCCCTCGTCGGTGTCGAGCATTTCCGGGCCGATCAGGTGGTACTGGATCAGTCCTCCGGGGATGGTATAGCCGTAGGCCGTGCTTTTGCCATTTTGATAGATATCGGGCTGCACGGCCAGCCGCTGGCCGGGGTGATACTGGTCCTTCAGATTTTCGCCGACTTCGATAACCGTCAGGCTCGCTTCGTGTCCCAGCCGGGTGGGCTCCTTCACCAGATCGCGATTGTAGAGTTTCGGGTGGCTGCTGCCCATGCGGATGATTTTCACATCGGAAAAGCAGAGCCCCACACTGTCGATCCGAACCAGCATCTGGTCGGCATTGGGTTTGGGGTTGGGAAGAAGTTCGGGTTGATCATCCCGGCCGATATTCTCCTCACCCGCGCCATACACATTCCAGGCCCAGGTTTTTTCCGGTAATGCCAGATCGGCCGCACGGTATCGGTTGTATTGTGATGTCATGGTTTCCTCCGAGGGATATTGGAATGTTAGATCCTACAACAGGTCGTCGTTGGTTTTATACAACGCCATAATGGCTTCTGACCTGTCCAGTTGCAGCGCTTTGTTTGCTTTGTCCTGTAATTTACGGTAGCTCACGGCGCGGATAATATTCTTCACCGCAGCCACATTGGCTGGGCTGACGGAGAGTTCACTCACACCCAGCCCGACCAGCAGTGCAGCGAGATTGGGGCTCGCGGCCGCATTGCCGCAGACACCGACCCATTTACCATGCGCCTTTGCGGCGTTTACCGTTTTCTCGATCATTTTCACCAATGCAGGATGGTAACTGTCCGCTTCACAGCAAAGATCCGGATGCAGGCGATCTATGGCCAACGTGTACTGGGTTAAATCATTTGAGCCGATGGAAAAGAAATCCACCTCTTTGGCCAAATTCTCCGCAACCATCACCGCGGACGGCACCTCAATCATGATCCCCAGCGGCAGCCGGGGGGCGTTTAACTGCAGGCGGACGCTCTCGGCGATATCCCGCGCTTTGCTCCACTCCGACATTCTGCCGATCATGGGAAACATAATGTGCAGCCCGGTGGATCCGGTGGTCTCTTTCTGCCAGATCGCTGTCCGATAAATGGCTTCCAGCTGACGCCTGAACATGTCGTCATATTTGAACGAGAGGCGAATCCCCCGCATCCCCAGGAAAGGGTTGTCTTCACGCGGGATATGGAGCCAGGACACAGGCTTGTCTCCACCAATATCCGCCGTGCGAACGATCAACTGGCGACTGCCGAGCTCCTCGATGATCGCTTTCAAGCTATCGCACTGCGCTTCAACCGTGGGTTCCGCAGCGGAGGATTCAAAAAGAAACTCCGTCCTCAACAGCCCCACACCTTCGCCGCCATGCTCCAAAACAAGTTTCGCGTCTTCCGGTTTGGCGATATTGCATACGACATCGATGTGCCGACCATCCCGTGTTTCAGCGGCCTTGTGTTTTTGTGCATCTTCTGCTTTGCGAATCTGCTCCCACTGGGCGATCCACTCTGCACAATTTTTCTGGGCTGCTTCATCCGGATCGATGTAAATGGACGATGCCTGGGGATCGACGATAATCAATTCACCATCCTCAATATTCGCAAGCCTTCCGTCGCCCAGGCCAACCACTGCCGGAATTCCCAGGGCTCGGGCAAGGATCGCCATATGACTGTTGGGGCCGCCAAGCTCCGTACAGATGCCGCGAACCTTCAGACCATGCAGTCCGGCGGTTTGTGAAGGCGTCAGGTCTTTGGCCATTAAAATGAAATCCGTTTGCGGATATTCAACCGCTGAAGCCGCCGGCACCATCAGGGCCAATACCCGATCCCGCACATCAATCAGATCTGCGATCCTTGCCCTCAACCGCTCGTTGTCAACAGTTTTTAATGACTCGACCTGTTTTTCAATCGCCTGATGAAAAGACCAGGCAGCCGTCTTGCCATTGATGATGAACTTTTCACTGTCGGTCAGTACCAGTTCATCCTGGAGCAATTGCTTCTGGGCGTGCAATATGGCGGCTTCATTCGGCGCCCTGCTTTGCAGGTTGGCTTTCAGTTCATCCAGCTGGTGAGCGGCCTCGGTCAGGGCCGAACCAAAAAGCCTGGCTTCCGCTTTGGGGTCTTGCCCCTCCTCCTCGAATTTCATCTTTCCTGCCTGCAGCCGGAATGCAGGTGCCATGGTGATGCCGGGTGATGCAGCGGAACCACTTATCTTCAACCGGCACTGAACATCGGGCAGGGCGGATAAAACGGTCAGCGGTTGATAGGACGCACTCGCCTGGTCCTCCTCACTGTCCAGCCCCTGGCGGATCATTTCCGCCAGAACCTCCACGGCCTGTTCTGCCTCAGGACCTTCCGCGGAAATCGTCAGGACATCGCCGAGATTGGCGCCCATGGACAGAAGCGAAGCCATGGATTTCGCAAATGCCGTCCTCTGATCGTTTCGAATGCGGATATCGGTTCCGGAAAATGTTGCGGCCTTTTCTGAAATCAAGCTGGCTGGGCGGGCATGCATCCCCTCAACATCAACGACCTCTGCCTCTGCGACAACGGAATAATCTTCCTGTTGTACCGGAACGGTCTGCTCCGTTGCGTTCAGCGCCTGCAGGATATCTTGTTTATCGGTTGTGGCTGCCAGTTGATCG
This sequence comes from uncultured Desulfococcus sp., assembly GCA_913060435.1. Taxonomy (GTDB): domain Bacteria; phylum Desulfobacterota; class Desulfobacteria; order Desulfobacterales; family Desulfococcaceae; genus Desulfococcus. Next base: position 1,502 of record CAJXSB010000023.1, on the reverse strand, counting down.
GCTACGGCCTTATCCATGACCACATTGGTCAGACGCTGAAGCAGGTCCAGATGATCCTTGCCCTTCGCGGCAATACCGACGATCAACCGCGCCACGTCCCCCTTGGCATTCCAGACGACGCCTTGGGGTGCCTGCACAATGAATACACCGGTTTGAATCACCTGATCTTTTGCTTCATTGACACCGTGGGGGATCGCTGCGCCATTGATCAGATAGGTGCTGACTTTTTCCTCACGCGCAAGCAATGCATCCAGATAGTCTCCACGGACGAGACCCAAGGCGGAAAAATGTTGAGCAATCAGCTCGAGTACATCCGCTTTCGTCTCTACTTGCGCATCTAACAGGATCTGTTGTGGACGAACCGTTAACGTATCTTCCGCAGCTGCTTTTTCCTTCTGCGGCGCCGGCGCCGGAACTGTCTCCTCAGGCATTTCAGGTTTCCGGGTGATCCCCGCCACCAGTTCATCATAGAAGCCGGCGTCCATAAAGTTATCAATGCTGAAATGCTGTGCGCTTGGCAATTTAGACCGAGCGCGATCCGTCAATTCATTTTGGGTGATGACGATGTCCGCATCCTTCAGATCATTGATAGCTGCGTTGGTAACCTCAATATCTAAGCCGGCATCATTAATTTTGCCGCGCAGTACCGATGCGCCCATGGCGGAAGATCCCATACCGGCATCGCAAGCCACCACAATGGTTCGAATGCTTCCCGCCGCGATGGGGGCGGCCTCACCTTTTGCCTGCGCCTTGCTTGAGGCGACAGCCGCTTTGGCGGCTTCCAGATCGTCACTTTCCGAAGCGTCCCTGCGAACGATGACGGATCCGATGATAAAGGAAGTGGCGGCGGAAACCAGAATGGAGCTCCAGGTCAGGAAGATACCCATTCCTTTTGTGGACATCAGGGTCAATGCAAACACGGAGCCGGGAGATGGGGGGCCAACCAGGGCATTGCCGGTGACCATGTTAAAGCCAACACCCGCCATACCGCCGGCGATCACGGCGACAATCAATCTCGGCTTCATTAAAACATAAGGAAAATAAATTTCATGAATACCGCCAAAAAAGTGGATGATCGCAGCGCCGTAAGCCGACTTTTGTGCCGTGCCTTTACCTGCCGCCATATAAGCGAGGAGGATCCCCATGCCGGGACCTGGATTGGTTTCAATTAAATAATAAATGGAAGCGCCGACTTTCGCAGCCTGTTCTGCGCCCAGCGGTGTGAAGACGCCATGGTTGATGGCGTTGTTTAAAAACAAAATCTTTGCAGGTTCGACAATGATGGACACCAGCGGCAATAGATGCTTATCGACAATCCAGCCCACACCCGATGCCAGTGCTTCTGTAAGTAAAGAAACGACGGGGCCAATAACTGCATAGGCAATCAAGGCGACCAGCATGGAGATAATGCCGAGGGAGAAATTGTTGACCAGCATTTCAAATCCAGGTTTGATCTTGCCGTGAACCTTCTGGTCGAATTTCGTTATTGCCAGACCCCCCAA
>CAJXSB010000022.1 GCA_913060435.1 uncultured Desulfococcus sp. | reverse complement strand
GTCCGCAGCGGCCCGAATGGCCCGGACGGCCCGCTCCGGGGATTCGAATACCGCGACCCCGGCCTGCTGCAGGGCCAGGCGGGCCTTTTTTTCCTCCTCACCGCCGCCCAGGTAGGTGACGGCCAGCCCCGCCCGAACCCTGCCAGCAGCCTCCAGTACATTTTCGGTCGTCCGTTCGACCGGATCACCGAAGTTGAGGAGCATGACGTCGCAGACATCGTATTGGTCGGCGATCAGGGCGCAGTCCCGGAGTTCTTCGGCCCAGATGGCCGCCAGGTCGATAGGGTTGCCGATATTGCCCAGCCGGGCAAGGCCGCGTTTTTGGAGCTCCGCTGCCATGGCCGGCGGAAGATCGGGGACGGTGAGCCCCTGCACCTCGGCCTCGTCCACGGCCAGCGTGCCGATGCCGCCGGAGGTGGAGATCACCAAAATCCGGTCCCCTTTCAGGACCGGCAGGGTCGCCAGGGCCCGGGCCTGGTCGTAGAGTTCGCCCAGGCCATAGGCGATCCGTGCCCCGTGCTGGCGGCAGGCCGCCTCGAAGACCTGGTGGGCCCCGGCCATGGATCCGGTGTGGCTGGCGGCAGAACGGCTCCCGGCGGCGGACCGGCCCGCCTTGAGGATGGCGACCGGCTTCCGGGCCGTGCAGTAGGCCAGCGCATCGAGGAACCGGCGCCCGTCCCGGACCCCCTCCAGGTACATGCAGACGGCGGCGACGTTGGGGTCGTCGGCGAAATATTCGAGGAAATCCGACTCGACCAGGTCGGCCTGGTTCCCCAGGTTGACCGTCGCGCAGGCCCCGATGCCGTCGTGCTCCAGCCACTCGGTGACACCGTTGGTCAGCGACCCTGACTGGCTGATCATGGCCACCGGGCCCGGCCGGTGGAGATCGGGGAAAAAATGGGCGCACAACTGGTTGGGGAGGTAGGTCGCCCCCAGGACATTGGGCCCCAGGAGGCGCATGCCGTGGGCGCGGGCAATCCGAAGGATCTCCGCTTCGGCCTCGGGATGGCCCATCTCGCTGAAGCCCGCGCTGGTAACGATGGCCGCCTTGACGCCCAGGCCGCCGGCCTCCTCGAGGATGCCGGGGACGAACCGGGCCGGCACCAGCACCACCACCAGGTCGATCTTCTCGGGTATCTCCCCCAGGGAGGAGACCGCCGCCAGCCCCTGGAAGACCCCGCCTTTGGGGTTCACCGGGTAGATGCGGCCGGTAAAGCCGCTGGCGACCATGGTTTTGAGGGTCATGCAGCCGTATTTCTTCGGGTCGTTGGACGCGCCGACAACGGCGACGCACCGGGCGCCGAGCATCGCCTGAATGGCGTCCCGGGCCGGGGCGGCTTCCTTCTCCTGCTTCGGGTGGTTCATGGCCGTCTCCTCTATGTCAAGGGTTGTTGGGGCATATCCGGCGCCACATGGCGGCGCCACGCCGCCGCCACCCGCTCCCGCAGCTCGACAAACCGGTCTTCGGGCACCCTGGCCGGCTTTTCCCGGAGGCTCAGTTTGTGCCCCATGGACCGGTAGGTCAAGTAGGCCTTCCGCAGAAAATAGGCCGTGGTCTCGTCGATGATGCCGGCGTCGGAGAGCGATCGGATGAGGCGGACGTTGTCGGTCCACGCCAGGATTTCGGGCCGCCGGTGGGACTCCAGGAGCACCAGGTACTGGACCAGGAACTCGATGTCGACCATGCCGCCCGTTCCCTGCTTGAGGTCGAAAAGCCCCGGCTCTGGGGCCGTCAGCTCTTTTTTCATGCGATGGCGCATCTCCCGGATCTCCGCCCGGAGGTTTTCCCGATCCCGCGGCTGGGCCAGCACCTCCCGCCGGATCCGTTGGAATCCCTCCATGAGGCGACGGTCTCCGACAATGGGGCGGGCCCGAACCAGGGCCTGCTTCTCCCAGGTCCAGGCTTCGGTCATCTGGTAGTCGCGAAAGGCCTCGATGCCGGTGACGAGGATGCCCGAGGCCCCGCTGGGCCGAAGCCGCATATCCACCTCGTAGAGCCGCCCGGCGGCCGTGTGGGTCGAGAGCATATGGAGGACCCGCTGGCCCAGGCGGGTGTAGAAGGTGGTGGTGTCCACGGGCTGGCGGCCGTCGCTCAGGCCGCCGCCGCCCGAATGGAGGAAAACGAGGTCGAGGTCGGAGTCATAGCCCAGTTCGAGGCCGCCCAGCTTGCCGTAGGCGATGACCGCAAAGCCGCGTTCGCCGTCGGCCAGGGGTGGACGGCATTCGGGGGTGCCGTGACGTTCGAACAGGTGGGCCGACGACATCTCGACGACCCGCTGCAGCACCGTCTCGGCGATGTCGGAGAGGTGGTCGCTCACCCGCATGAGGGGAATGGCATTGGTGATGTCCGCCGCAGCCACCTTGAGGGTGTTGACCTGGCGGAAGAGGCGCATGGCGTCCATCTGCCCCTCGAGATCGTCGGGGGCGCTCTTGGCCTGCTTGCGGGCGAGGGAGGCCTCGAGTTCGGGCCGCTCGGGCGGCAGGTAGAGGGTCCTCGGGTCGAGCAACTCGTCCAGGAGGACCGGCTGGCGCGTCAGGAGCTTGAGGATCCACGCGCTGGTGTCGGCCAGCCGAATCAGTTGGTCGAGGGCGTGGGGGTTCTCCAGGAGAAGGGCGACATAGCTGGTCCGGCGGCGGATGGCCCGGACCAGGCTGACGGCCCGCTCCAGGGTCGCCTCGGGCTGTTCGGTCCGGCCTTCGCCGGCGATCAACAGGGGCATCAATCGGGCGATCCGCTCCCGCCCCTCCCCGCTGAACGATGGGTGGTCGATATCGCCCCGGAAGTCTTCCAGGCACCGGAGGGCCGCTTCAGGCTCGCTGTAACCCGCGCCCAGAAGGATATTCCGGGTGTCACCGTCGTCTCGGAGGGCATCCCACACCGCCGCTAGGGGTGCGGCGGCGGCATCCGCTTCCGGGGCGCTCTCCTCCATTTTGAGAAGGCTGTTGAAGTGGCCGTGTACCGCTGCCATGTGACGGTCCAGGCAATGGCGGAAGGGCTTCCAGCCGTCAAAGCCCATGGCCGCCGCCAGGCGCGCCTTTCCGAAGGCATCGGTCGGCAGCATGTGGGTCTGGGCGTCGTTGAAGGCCTGGAGGCGGTGCTCGGTGTCGCGCAGGAAGACATAGGCTTCCTGGAGGACACGACAGGTTTCGGCCGCGATGTAGCCCTCCTGGACCAGGAGGGCCAGAACCGAACAGATCCGGCGCTCCTGCAGCGCCGGAATGACCCCGCCCCGGATGAGCTGGAAGATCTGGCCGAAAAACTCCACCTCCCGGATACCCCCCGCCCCCAGCTTGACATGGCCGGCCATGCCCTTGCGCTTCACCTCGAGGGCGATCATCTGCTTCATGTCCCGGAGGGATTCGAAGACGCCGAAATCGAGGTACCGCCGGTAGATGAAAGGGCGGAGGGCGGCCCGGAGGCGGTCGCCGGCGGCGATGTCGCCGGCCACGGGCCGGGCCTTGATCCAGGCGTACCGCTCCCATTCCCGGCCCTGCTCCTGGTAGTAGGATTCGATGGCATCGAAGCTCATGGCCACGGGCCCGGACTCGCCGTAGGGGCGGAGATTCATGTCGACCCGGAAGACAAAGCCGTCCGCGGTGTTGGCCCCGAGCACGTGGACCAGGCGCCGGCAGAGCCGGGTGAAGAACTCATCGTTGGTGACCGACCGGGGGCCGCCCCGGGTCGAACCGGATTCGGGGTAGACGAAGATCAGGTCGATGTCCGACGAGAAGTTGAGCTCCCGGGCCCCGAGCTTTCCCATGCCGAAGACCACGAGGCCCTGGGGGGCCCCGCCGACGTCGACCGGGGTGCCCAGGGATGTGCAGTGCCAGTCGTAGAGCCGCGACAGGGAAGCCTCGATGCAGGCCTCGGCCAGGTTCGATAGGTCCCCCACCGTCTCCCAGAGATCGGCGAAACCCGAGAGGTCTCGAAAGGCGATCCGGGTCATCTCGCGCCGTCGGAAAATCCGGAGGCGCCGCGTCAGGTCCGCCTCGTCCGGTACAGCCTCGAGGATCGCCGCCAGGGCCTGCCCGTAGGCCGACGCGTCGTAGGCCCGGAAAAGGTCGCCGCTTTCGAACAGCGCCGCCGTCATCTCGGCATTCCGGGCGCAGTTCTTCAGGATGAAGTCGCTGACGGCAAACACCGACTTCAGGTTTTCGGCCAGCTTGGGGGTAATGAATCCCTCGGCATCGGCAAAGGCCGGCGACGCCCGGAATTCGTCCCAGCGCCTGTCGGCCTCTCGGGCCAGTTCCTCGGAAAGCACGATCGAATTCGGCATTCTCTTTTTCGCCCCGCACGGTTTCTGGATGAAGTTGGCATCTAAAACATCGTAATGTCGATGGGTTAGTCTATCATCGAATCGCCGGACGGACAATGAAAAAGATGCGGTTTCCCCTTTCCCGGGCGGTCGTTCCATGGTACAGCTTGCCATTCAGCGGATGGTCTTCACCCGGTGCTGCGGCGTCCGCCGGCCTTTTTGCCCATTCCCCCGGACACCGCCAAGGAGGCTTTATGGAAACCCAGGCCCTCATCCAGTGTGCGCGCGGCGAACGAAACGCCGACCTGCTGCTCAAAGGCGGCCGGCTGGTCAACGTCTTCTCCGGCCGGATCGAACCGGTCGACATCGCCATCGCCGGCGGCCGCATCGCCGGGTTCGGCGACTATGCCGCCGAGAAGGTCGTCGACCTGGGCGGACGCTTCGTCGCACCGGGCTTTATCGACGCCCACCTCCACATCGAAAGCGCCATGGCTTCGGTCACGGAATTCGCCCGGGCCGTGGTGCCCCTGGGGACCACGGCCGTCGTCGCCGACCCCCACGAGATCGCCAACGTCCTGGGCGCCGAGGGCCTCCGCTATATGCTGGCCTCGGCCGAAGGCCAGCCCCTGAACGTCTGCTACACCCTCCCCTCCTGCGTTCCGGCCACGGCCATGGAGACGGCCGGTGCAGCCCTGGGTGTCCGGGATCTTGCGCCGTTCATGGGCGATCCGCGCGTCCGCGCCCTGGCCGAAGTGATGAACTTCCCGGGGGTCGTGGCGGGGGATTCGGCCATCCTCGAAAAGATCGCCCTGGCCCGGCAGCATGGAAAGCGCGTGGACGGCCATGCCCCGGGGCTCACCGGCAGGGCCCTGGCCGCATACGCCGCCGCGGGCATCGAAAGCGACCACGAATGCACCACGGCCGCCGAAGCCGAAGAGAAGCTCTCCCTGGGCATCCATATCATGGTCCGGGAGGGCACCGGCGCGCGGAACCTCGAAGCCCTCTTCCCCGTCATCAGCGAAAAGACGATGGACCGCATGATGTGGTGCACCGACGACCGGCACCCCCACGACATCCTGGCCGGGGGTCATGTCGACCACATCATCCGGAAGGCCATCTCCCTGGGGCTCGACCCGGTGTCGGCCATCCGCATGGGGACCCTCCACCCGGCCCGGTATTTCGGGCTCCAGGAGATGGGGGCCGTCGCCCCCGGCCGGAGGGCCGACCTGGTGGTCTTTTCGGACCTCGACGCCCCCCGGGCCGAGGCCGTCTACGTGGGCGGACGGCTTGCCGCCGAAAACGGAAAGATGCGGCCGGAGATGCTGCGGCCGCCGTCCGGCGGGCTTCCGCCCTCCATGCACCTCGTCCCGGACACCGTCGATTTTTCGGTTCCGGCCGGGGGACGGCGCATCCGGGTCATCGACGTCGTCCCCGACCAGGTGGTGACGGGCCAGATTATCCTCGACGCCGCCGTCGTCGACGGCCGGGCCGTGGCCGACCCGGCGCGGGACCTCCTCAAGATCGCCGTGGTGGAGCGGTATACGGGAAAAGGTCGGACCGGCCTCGGGTTCGTCCGGGGCTTCGGCCTGCAGCATGGCGCCCTGGCTTCGAGCGTGGCCCACGACAGCCACAACATCATCGTGGTCGGCGCCGACGACACCGCCATGAAGACGGCCCTCGAGGCGGTGGTCCGCATGGGCGGGGGACTCTGCGTCGTCCGGGAGCGGGCGGTCCAGGCCGCCCTGCCCCTGCCCATCGCCGGCCTGATGTCGCCCGAGCCCATGGCCGCCATCCGGGACCGCCTCGACAACCTGACCGCGGCGGCGGCGGCCATGGGCGGTGCCCTGCGCGACCCCTTCATGACCCTGAGTTTCCTGGCGCTCCCGGTGATCCCCGAGCTGAAGCTGACGGACCACGGCCTGGTGGACGTTTCGCGGTTTGCGGTGGTGCCCCTGTTTGCAGAATGAATATCAGGGGGGATCGGCTGAGCCCCCCGGAAAGGTGAAGGATATGTTCGTCGACGGAAAAGAGATGCGGCCCATCTGGCTGGACGCAGACCAGCGGACGGTGAAGGTCATCGACCAGCGGCTGCTGCCCCATGATTTCATCATCATGGACCTGAGGACCCCGGACGAGACCATCTACGCCATCCAGGAGATGGTGGTGCGGGGCGCCCCCCTCATCGGCGCCACGGCCGCCTACGGGGTCTACCTGATCGTGGTCGACGCCCCCGACCCCGCAGTGCCCGAAGACTACCTCACGGCCGAGAGCGAACGGCTCAAGGCGGCCCGGCCCACGGCGGTGAACCTGGCCTGGGCCGTGGACCGAATGGTGCCGAAGATCCGCGCGGCAAAGACGCCCGAGGCAAAGAGAGCGGCGGCCCTCGCCGCGGCCGAGGAGATCGTCGAACTCGAGGCTGACAACTGCCGCAGGATCGGCGAGCACGGGGTCTCCCTGATCCAGGAGATCCAAGACCGGAAGCAGGGCGGGCCCGTCAACCTCCTGACCCACTGCAACGCCGGATGGCTCGCCTGCGTGGAGTATGGAACGGCCACGGCCCCCATGTACGTGGCGCACGAGCAGGGGATCGAGATCCACGTCTGGGTCGACGAGACCCGTCCCCTCAACCAGGGGGCGCGCCTCACGGCCTGGGAACTGGGCAAGGCCGGCATTCCCCACACGGTCGTCACCGACAACGCCGGGGGCCACCTCATGCAGCACGGCCTCGTGGACCTGGTCATCACCGGCACCGACCGGACCACCTACACCGGGGACGTGGCCAACAAGATCGGCACCTACCTCAAGGCCCTGGCGGCAAAGGACAACGATATCCCCTTCTACGTCGCCCTCCCCTCCACCACCTTCGACTGGACCCTGGCCGACGGCGTCCATGACATCCCCATCGAGGAGCGGAACCCCGACGAGGTCCGCTACATCCAGGGATCCGACGGCGGGACGCTCAGGAATGTTCTGGTGCCGCCCGAGGGCAGCCCCGCGGGCAACTACGCCTTCGACGTCACCCCCGCCCGCCTGGTGACCGGCTTCATCACCGAGCGCGGCATCTGCCGGGCCACGGCGGCGGACATCCAGCGGCTCTTTCCCGAAAAGTGAGGCATCATGGACGGCAACGTCCAGCTTATCTGCGCACCAATGACCGGATCAGAAAGGCTGCATTTTGGGGGCATTCCCCCACGCGCCGGACAGCATACGGCCGCCAGTCCGTTCCAAACGGCAGGTAGAGCCGCAATTTCGCTCCGGACCGAACCAGCTGCTCCTGATACCGGCACCGTACGCCATAGAGCATTTCAAATTCATACGCATCCGCCGGCCACCCCCGGCGATGCGCCATGCGGATGATGCGATCGATGATGCGGTCGTCGTGCGTCCCGAAAATCGGGTAAAAGCCGTTCTCTCGCGCCTCTTCGGATAGCATCATTCCGGCCAGCCGAAGAAAATTCTCATCGATCTCTCTGCGGTGGGTGAAGGCGATGCTTTTTCCCTCGGCAAAGGCGCCCTTGACCAGCCGGACGGCACCACCGGTCCGGATGGCACCCTTCAGATCGCTTTCCGTGCGGTGCCGGTAGGCCTGGAAGGTCAGCCCTGCCGGCAGTGACGCCGCCCGCAGCGCCTGGTGCAGGTCCACGGTCGCCTGCGTCCTCCATATCGAGCATCAGTATATTTCTGGCGGACCGGTCCGTTTTCCTGGCGGCCTTTCTGACGGCATCGGCCAGATCGAAGGCATGCTCCCGGCAGAGCCCGGCATCGATAATGTTTTGACAAAATGGCTTTGGTCGAAAAACCCGCACCGGGCTGCGGTCCGGGCGACGGTCTCTCCTTTCCGCAGCAGCCGCTTGGATTGGTTGATGCGCTTGTCCAGGAGATACGCCCTGTTCAGGTCATCCGAACCGCCGTCTCCGGCTAGAACCTGGCGCTGAAGGCAACGCCCAATAATCCGGTCGGGTCGTAGTCCTCTTCGGTGATTTCATGGCCGTCTTCATCTTCCAGGCGAAGTTCTCCGCCAAAGGCCGCTCCCCCCAGAACGGAGATGCGGACCATGGGACTAAAGCTGTATTCGATCCCCCCGAAGACGGGAAACGATCTGTCGCTGCCGACGCCGTTGGCGGCGGTCCCGTTCTCATCAAGCCGGAAACGAAGGCTTTCGGAACGGCCGCCGACCGTAAACGACCACGCACGAGAAGGCCGCCAGTTCAGGGTCAACCCGGGCCCCAGGGTAGCGCCGATGCCTCGGCCGGTGTTGAGGCTCAGGGTGTCGGTAATTTTCCAGTCGATGATTAAAACCGGAATCACCTGGACACTATCTTCCAACCGGGTCAGCACACCGACGCCCGGTCCGATGGTCAGACGGTCGCTGAACCGGAAGGAAACGCCGGTAAAACCGCCACCGGTAATGGCATCATCGAACTCGGCCCCCGCCTCTCCCGCAAACCGCACCGTGGGGGAGACGAACCCCGTCCACCGTTCATTCATTTCCCAGCGCAGCGGGGCACTGAAGCGGAGGGTGTGGATATCGTCCCAGGGCTTTTTGCCCCCCAATCCTGCATCACCTGAAAAATCATAGCCGTCGAAACCGTAGCCAACAGCCAGGGAAATTTGCGCGCCCTTGTCGAACCCATATGCAGGGCCGCCCTGAACGAAGAAGCGGTTCACGCTGAAACTTCCGCCACTGTCGATATCCGCATCCATCTGATGGACATATCCGCCGCGCGTCAGCAACGACCAGCCGCTCTTCAAATCGGGGCCGACATTTTTCTCGCGTATTTCCCCGGCGGCAGATCCAGCAGGCGCCGCCACCAGAATCAGCAGTCCCAATAGTAGATAACCGGCAGGGGCAAATTCAAATTTCCGTTTCATAATCCAGCCTATATATTTTAAAAACCGGTACATACAGAACATTCCCGGACCTTCTTTATTCAACAACTCCTCCATAAACTCAATTTTCGAGTTTCATCAGCCGGCCTTCTCCGGGTCCGGAGAACACCTCTATCCATCGCGTGAATGAATCTCGCAAGTTGAGCATTACCTATTTCAGGCAGACAGCCCCATCCCCTCATAGCATCCGAAGTCATTCTGGCCTTTATATCCGGAAAGGCGAATGGATTCAATGAGGTTTTCCGCTGTTTATCCCTGCAGGCTCATTTTGTTGCCACGGCATAAAATTCCACACCATGCTTATCCGTCATCTCCCGATTCGCCGAATCCATTTTCCAGCCTGTTTCTGCCAGAAATCGGCCGAGCGCCTCGGGGCGGATGCTCCATAGCCACGGTTCTCCAACGGCCTCCTGAAGCCAAAGCATCAGGCCGGTCCACGGGCCGGCATCAGGGCGACCGTCCTCGCCCGTCGGGATATAGGTAAAGACAAGCCGGCTGTCGGCATCCGTGATATCGGCACATTGACGGAATAAATCCCGGACCGCATCGGGCGAAAGGTACATCACGAGACCCTCGGCCAGAATGACGGTTCGCCGGGACGGGTCCCACGGGGAATTGTCTTTTAGAACGGGGGCTATTTTCCGTTTGCCGAGGTCCTCCGATATGAGGATAAGATTGTCCCGCGGCCCCATTGCAGCGATCCCCTTTGCCTTGAGATCTGCGGTCGCCGGATGATCCATCTCCAAAAAAATTACATCACGGAACTCGGGCGAAAGCCGCCATCCCAGTGTGTCGTACCCGGCCCCGAGCACCAGAATCTGCGTGGCGCCCGCGTCGATGCCCGCCCTCACCTGGCGCTCAAAGAAGGCCTTTCGGTATGCAAACGCCTCGAACTGACCCGGCAGCATCCAGTCAAAGGCGTCATAGACCCAGACCATCTGCCGGGACCGGGCAGACATCACCTGCATCTCACTGGCGGCGCCGGAGGCGACGAGCAGCCGCCGCGTCGCCTCGATAATGCCGGGCGGCACCACCGACCCCATCCCGGGTTTTTCCCCCAGTGTCAGAATGGTCAGCGCCACCTTGAGCGCTGTCCGGCTCGGCCGGTTTACGTCCATGGCAGCCTCGCTTTGGTGTGGCGGATCTGGTGGCAGCACGCCAGCCCGCTTCCTCGGGTGCTTCGCCCAAAACCCTCCGCCCGCCTTCGGCATCGCTTTTCCTGACGATGCTGCCAGGGCCGCCGGATGGGGATGATTCGCCGCAAATCATTCCTCCACATCGATGATCTTGGGCGGGCAGGGAATAAGTCCCAGCAGCCGTCTTTTCAGGAATTTCCGTTTGATGCGGAACCCTGACTTGCGGTGGAGCCCCACCGAGATCTCCCAGTCCTCGTACATCCCCGACACCAGGGTATGGCACCCTCTCTCCCGCAGGTGCGTCATCAGGCGCCCGAGAAGATAATAGCCCACACCTTTTCCCTGGAACCTGGGATAAACGAAGATATAGACCAGATAGGCCACCCCGGGGGCGAGGTGGAGGGTCTGGAGCAGGTCGAGACGGTAGTCCCGGAAAGTGGCCCACGCAAATGCACGGATGCGCCCCGAACGCTCGAGCAGCAGGAACCGGTCGCCCTTTTCGAGAGCCCGGTCCAGAAAATCCGCACCCTTGACAAACCCCTGCAGGGCGGCAAGAACGAGCACATCCCGGGACTCGGCCCAGCGCTCGGAAAATTCGATGGCGGGTGCTGTCACATCGATCGGCGCCGTCAGGTCCCGAACCAGCTCGATCCAGGCGACGGCGCGTTCGGGCCCGCGGGAGAGACTTTCAAGGATCTGGCGAAGCGGAGCCATTCCGGCGCCTCCTTTCCGTCAGCACCCTCACTGTTGGCCCTGAGGGCGGTTGGCGGCGGGTCCTACCCCGCGACGAGACGCCCGGCAAAAACCGTCATGTACACCCGGAGCCGGATCGCCTCTGGGTCCATCAGGCCTCCCGTACCACCCGGCACATCAGTGCCGAGTGGGGCCAGCTCCCGATCTCGGGGCTGCAGAACCCTGCATCATCGGGACAGAGGAGGTTCACGTTGGAGGCGAAGACACCGAAGAGCTCGGGTTCCGCAGCCGGCCGCTCGGGGAACCACCAGCCGTGGTCGGCGTCGGCCATCCGAGGATCGACCCGGTCCGAAAGGGCAAGCCGCATGCGGACGCCGTCCATCGGGGTCTCGACCCGGACCCAGTCGCCCTCGGCAAGACCCAGGCCCGCCGCTGTCTCCGGGTGAAGGGTGACCAGGGGGTCGGGCCGCCTCTCCCGCGCCGCCGCGATCTGGCGCTGCTCCGAATGGTACATGGGCATGAAGCGGCTCCCGGTGATGAGGACCAGGGGATAGGCGGCAGCCGTTGCCGCATCCCCCGGCGGGCTGTGCTGCATTTCCCGGTAGACCGGCACGGGAGCGCATCCCAGCTCCGCGAAGATGCTCGATCGGAGCTCGACCTTCCCCGACGGCGTGCCGAAGCCGTATTGCTCATACCGCCGGTATTCGCGCCGACCGAAAAGGCCGTTTTGCGCGGCCAGCTGATCGAAGGTGAGGCCCACGGGGGCGAGGCGGAAATCCCACACCGCCTCGACGGTCTCCCAGGGCCAGTCTTCTTCCTGGCCGAGCCGGATGCCCAAGGCCCGCCAGAAGTCGTAGGTGTTGCGCCGCTCGAACAGGGGAGCGATGCCCCGGGGGCAGGCCACGCAGAAGGCAGCGGTGGTCCACATTTCGGTGGTCTCGACAGTGGAGCAGATGGGGAAGACGTAATCCGCCAGGGCTGCAGAAGGGGTCATGTAGAATTCTCCGACCACGTAGAGGTCGAGGGATTTCAGCGCGGCACAGGTCCGCCGTGGGTCCGGCAGGGCGAGCAGCGGGTTGCTGGCCAGGGAGATCGCCGCCCTCACCGGGTAGGGCTCGCCGGTGAGCATGGCCCCGAAAACCGCCCGGGCATGGGCGACGCAGGTCATGTCGGCGCTGGGCGGGGGCATGTAGCCTTGGGGCAGCCGCCGGTTGGCCGCTTCATTCCGTGACCACCCGGGAAACCCGAAAAAGGGATATTCGTCGACCCCCAGCTGCTTGGCGCGCTGGGCCTCGGACAGGGCCTCGTTGTGCTGGAGGGCCTGCTCGCTCACGATCCGGCCGATGGGGTCGCACATCCCCAGGGGTTCGCCGCCGGGAACGTCCAGGTTGCCGGTGACGGCCCTCAGGCAGCAGCGCGCCCGGGCCGCCTGGGTCGCGTTGACGCCCTGCTTGTCGATGCCGAACCCCCAGGTAATCACCGCCGGCCGGGTCTCGGCATAGAGGCGCGCCGATGCCACGATCTGATCCGCGGAGAGCCAGGTGATCCGGGCGACCCGCTCGGGCGTGTATTCCTCGCAGGCGGCCTTGAGATCGTCGAAGCCCACGGTCCATTGGTCCACGAAATCGTGGTCGTACCGTTCTTCATTGATGATGATCCGAAGCCAGCCCAGCATCAGGGCCGCATCGGTGCCGGGCCGGATCGGAAGCCACATGTCCGCCTGCTCCGCCTCGGGGATGCGGCGCGGGTCGACCACGATGAGGCGGGCCCCGTTCTTTTTCGCCTGGCGGATCATGGGGTAGAGGCCCACGGGGCCGGAGCGGGAGGGCCCATGCCCCCAGAGCACGACGCATTTCGCCTGCCGGACGTCCCCGTGGCTGAAGCCGCCGTAGGTGGCGTACGCCACCGCCTGGCTCGGGCACATGCAGATGTTGTTGGCGCCGCAGGTGTTGGGCGAGCCGAAAAGGTTGAAGAAGCGGCGCTGGTCCCAGTGGAGGGTCCGCTTGGTGCCGTGGGTGAACGCAAGGGTTTCGGCGCCGTATTTCCCCCGCAGGCTGCCGAGCTGTTCGGCGACCTCATCCAGGGCCTGTTCCCAGGTAAGGCGCTGCCAGCGGCCGGCGCCCCGCTCCCCCTTCCGCTTGAGGGGATGGTTGAGGCGGTCGGGATGGTGGACATGGTCGGCCATGAGGCGCCCCCGCGCACAGATGGCGCCGCGGGTCACCGGGTGCTCCGGGTCGCCCTTGACCCCGACGATGCGCCCGCCGTCGACCTCCAGCAGCAGGCCGCACCGGGGATGGCAAAGCCCGCAGTAGGATCGCTTGACCTCGGTCATGGTGAACCCTCCTTTTTTTTCAATGAATTATACCGCCGGCCCCGCTTCCATGTCAACCCGCGCGCCAACACCCGCGCGCCATCCGCCTTCGAGCGGCGGTCTCTGCCGGCCGTTGGCTCCCGCTGCAATATTGTCTTGACAAACGCAGCAATCTTTTCTATGTGAATAGTTATTCACTTAAATTTTTCCTATGGCAACAAAACGGCTCGGAACCGGGATTCGCAGGGATCAGATCGCAGAAGCGGCGCTGGAGATCGTGCGCTCCAAGGGGACCCGCGGCCTCAGCGTCGCCGCCGTCGCGAAGAAGGTGGGCATCGTGCCGTCCGCCGTATACCGGCATTTCCGGAACAAGGACGACATCGTCACCGCCGTGCTGCAGCTGATCCAGTCACGACTGAACGCCAATTTCCAGGCGGTAAAACACCAGGAGATCGATGCCCTCGACAAGCTTCATCGGCTCCTGCACCACCACATCGAACTGATCGCGGGCAACAACGCGATCCCCAGGATCGTCTTCTCCGAAGAGGTGCTGGGCGGCATGCCCGAAAAGCAGGCGGAACTCTACGCCATTATCCAGGATGTGCTCTCGCACGTCGCGGCGATCGTCGGCGACGCCCAGTCCGTGGGGGCCGTCCGGAAGGATCTTTCACCGGAGGATGTCGCCGTCGCCTTCTTCGGCATGATACAGCCGGCCGCCATCATCTGGCACCTCAGCGGGGGGGCTTTCGACCTGAAGCATCATGCGGAAAGCGCGTGGCGCCTCTTTTATGACGCCGTCAGGGTCCGCGGCGAACCGTGAAACGGGTTTCCATCCAGGGAGGTTACCATGAAAAAATGGATCATCGCAGCAGCCCTCATCGGCGTCGGCATTGTCATCGCCTTTCCCCTGTTCAGCATGTCCTACTACACCATGGTGCGCACCTCCACGCCCGAATTCTGCGCCTCGTGCCACGAGATCAAGCCCGCGGTAGTTGCCTGGCGCTCCTCGACCCACACCAACAACGCCGCCGGCGTGGTGGTGGACTGTATGGACTGCCATCTGCCCGCCCCCCAGGACACCTTCGCTTTCTTCTTTGCCAAAACCTACCACGGCATCAAGGATGTTGCGGTCCACTTCTTCATGGACGAGTACGACCGCGAGAAGGCCCGGGAGGCCGCCTACGCCGCCTTTGAAAACGACCAGTGCCAGAAATGCCACCGCAACCTGCTGCACATGCCCACCCAGCGAGGGGCGATGCTGGCCCACCGGTCGGTGGTCTATGCCCGCCCCGGGTACGAGAAGAAATGCGTCGACTGCCATTATGACCTGGTCCATACCGAAAGGGGCCTGGTCATGTTCCGCCAGGCCCGAGAAGTGCCCTACCAGGCAAAGGGCCTGCGGCAGCTATAGGCCCCGGAGCATCAAGCCGGGTCTCCGCCATTATCTCAACCGGCAACCGAAAGGAGCAGAACCCATGAGGCGATCATTGCTGTTTTTCATCATCGGCCTGATGTCCATCGGCCTTTTCACCTCCCCCGCCCTGGCCGAACAGCCCAATTTCCCCAAGGCCAAGGAGTACCGCATCGAACGGAGCGTTCCCCCGGAGGCCCAGGCGTGCATTGAGTGCCACCGGGCCACCACCCCCGGCGTTTTCGCCGACTGGGCCAAGAGCCGCCACGCCAACGCCAACATCACCTGCCTCGACTGCCACCTGGTCCAGCCCGGCGACCGGGACATCGCCCAGGACCATGAGAAATACTACAGCCGGTCCGACATGCCTTGGGGCGAGGCCAAGTACAAAATGCCCATCGCCTCCATCGTGACCCCCAAGGACTGCTCCCGCTGCCACCCGGACGAGGCCACCCAGTACAGCAAATCCAAGCACGCCAACACCATCGAGATCATGTGGAAGCTCGACCCCTGGCTGAACAAGGGCATGAACTCGGACAATGAACGGAAGACAGGCTGCTTCAGCTGCCACGGCACCGTGATCCAGGTGGACGAGAAGGGGAAGATCGACCCGGCCACGTGGCCCAACGCCGGCGTGGGACGCCTCAACCTGGACGGCAGCAAGGGCGCCTGCACCTCCTGTCATACCCGCCACCGCTTCTCCGTGGCCGAGGCCCGGATGCCCGAAGCCTGCGACCAGTGCCACCTGGGGCCGGACCACCCTCAGATCGAAATCTACGAGGAGTCGAAGCACGGCACCATCTACCACGCCTACAAGGACGAGTACAATTTCAATGCCGCCGGCGGCACCTGGACTCCGGGGGTGGACTACCGCGCACCGACCTGTGCGGCCTGCCACATGTCCGGATCGGGAAAGGAGCCCACCAGCCATGACGTCACCCAGCGGCTCTCCTGGGAAACCCAGGCCCCCCTCACGGTGCGTCCCCAGGATTTCGCCGCCTTCCCCTCGGGGACCGAATGGCAGGCCGAACGTCAGAAGATGAAAAACATCTGCAGCGCCTGCCACGGCAACGCGTGGATCAACGATCTCTACGACGGCTTCGACAAGGCGGTGGAGGAGTACAACGAGGTCTATTTCAAGCCCGCCAAGAAGACCTTTGACGAGCTCTATGAAAAGCAGCTGCTCGACCCGGCCCGATTCTTTGACGAACGGCTGGAGGTGGAGTTCTACGAGCTCTGGCATCATGAAGGCCGCCGGGCGCGCATGGGCGCCATGATGATGGCCCCGGACTACGCCTGGTGGCATGGCTTCTACGAGGTCAAGCTGCGCTTCAACAATTTCATGGAAGAGGCCAATCACCTCATCGAATCCGGCCAGAAAGCGTATGTGGCGGAGGACTTCCCCAACGCCACCGGCGACACCCAGAAGCCGCCCGCCATCTTCGGCACCCCCTGACAAACATGCCCCCGGCCGCCCCGCCAAACGCGCGGCGGCGGCCGGTTCCGCCGAAAATGCCCACCGCAACGCTGCCGGCGGCTTCGGGGGCAGAACCGCCCCATCTCGCCGGCGCAGATCCCGCTCAAAAATGAAGCGTTTCGTTCACCCGACGGACGGCGCGGTGGTCTCAGCGCACGCTTTCCGGACCTTTTGCCATTGGTTTTCGTGCCTCATGAGGTCGCGGAGGATCAACGGCCCAGCCCTCTCGGGGGGATGCTCAGAAGGCCCGCCGGAAGAAGCGGTAGTCGTTCTTGCCGCTCCGCTTGGCCTCGTACATGGCGTCATCGGCCTTCTTCAGGAGGGTGTCCAGTGCTTCACCGTCCTTTGGGAAGAAACTGATGCCGATGCTGGCCCCGATGCGGGGGGCGTGACCGGGTATTTCAAAGGGCGCGCCCAGGACCGTGATGATCTTTTTGGCGACCTGGTGGGCATTGACGGGGGAGTCGACGCCTGGAAGGATGACGGTAAATTCATCCCCGCCCATCCGGGCCACGGTATCCGATTCCCGGAGGGCGTTGAGAAGCCGCGCGGCTGCCTGGACCAGCACGCGGTCCCCGGCGTTATGGCCCAGGGTGTCGTTGACCTCCTTGAAACCGTCAAGGTCGATAAACATCAGGGCGAAGCTTCGACCATATCGCCGTGCGTCCTTGATCGCCTGCCCCAGGCGATCCATGAAAAGGGCCCGGTTGGGCAGCCCCGTCAGCCGGTCAAAATGTGCCGACCGGTAAAGCGCTACCTGGTGCAGCCGACGCCGCACGATAGCCTGGGCGATGAGCCAGGATGGAACGGATGCCAGGAGGAAGAGGGCGACGGCCAGAAGGGAGAGCTTCATCATGAGACCGCGGGTGCCCGAGTCGACCCCTGCCTTGGGCACATGGGAGATGATCTTCCAATAATAGGCATCGTGCTCCAGCCGACGGCCGCTCGGGCTGCGGGCATCCGCCGCGCCCGAACTCGACACCGACCCCTCCGCCAGGGGGTAGATGGTCGCGGCGGTGAAAAGCCCTGCGGGAGTGTAGACCTGGCAGCGGTCGGCGGCGGAAATGGCCTGCCACGCCTCGGGATATCGGGCCGTGAATGTCCGGTCCTCTCGGTCGGGTATCATGAATCCCCACTCCGCCTCAGGATCCGGGCTGCAAAGCCAGTAGCCGTCGCTGTTGACCAGCATTGCACGGCCCTTGCCCCTGCTTGCCGAGGCCCGAATGGCCTCGAGCAGCTCTTCGCCGAGGTAGTTGAGGACGACGATGCCCTGTTTTGTATTCCCGCGGTCGAATATCGGGATGCCGAACCGGATCATGGGCTTGAACGGCACCTCGATCTTTCCCTGTTCGATATTGAGGTCGAAAGGGGACATGAAGACCTCCTCCCGCCCGAGGCGGAGGGTATCCTTGAAATAGTACCTGCCGGCCTTGCGCTGCAGGTCCCGAGGGGCGGCAGCAGCGGGCGATCCGCCATTGAAATTGACCCGGACGACCTCCATGCCGGACGCATCGATAAAGCGGATCTGATCATAGATGCGCTTGGTTCGGCTGAATGCCAGGTACTCATCCGCCACCAGCGCCCGCACCAGTTCGTCATCCGTATTGCCGTCCACCAGGTAGCGCAGTTCGTTCTGCCGGGAGAGAAACCGGAGGTCGGAGACAACGGCCCCAAGACGGGTCAGGATCATCTCCCGCTCGAGGTTGATGTTGACCGTCTCCTCGATCTCCAGCCGCTCGAGGTATTCCCGCGACTCCAGGTTGTAGAGCATGCCGATGGCCCCGGCGAGGATAGAGCCGAAGAAGAGGAAGATCCCGAAGAAATAGGGGAATATCCTCTGGTCGGCCCGTTCATGGAACGGTTCATTCCGGGTCATCGCCGCCATGGAACCAAAGCCGTTCATCCGTTTCCTTCCGCCTCTGCCTGCTGGATGATGCCGATGATGCGCTCGGGGTAATCCGGCGGAAACGTCCAGTAGCGCAGCCCCTTTGAATCCCTGTTTTCCGAAAGCCCCCGCACTTCGGGCCCTTCGTGGAACAGGAACTGGACCAGGACGTCGCTGCTGATCCAGGGGTGCGCGTACCAGAAATTATGGGCACCCGACGACAGGCCGGCGACGGTATCACGATCCACGCCGATGATGTCAAAGCGGCCGCTGTTGCTGGCCTCTCGGGCGAAGGCGGCATTGGCATCGTCAACATCGGCGGGGCTGGGCCGGCCGATGCGGGAAACCCCGTGGTGCCGCTCGGCCATGGCCAGGATCGTATCGTTGAGATTGACGGCAAGGGTGACGCTCCTGGGAATATCGAGATAATCCTGGAGGTGTGACAGGAAGGCGTCCGTCCCCACATCCGCAGCGGCGAAATAGACCTCGCCCAGGCGCAGGGATGCCCCGCGGTCCCGGGCGGCATCGCGGCCGATGGCGGCCAGCCCCGGGCTGGCGATCTGGGCGCCCGCGCTGTAGGCAAGGATATTGATGTGCTCCGCCCGGGACTTTGCCGCCAGCAGGGTGATGAGGCGCTTGAAGGCGGGGGCCGACCGCCGGGCGTGCTGCACGTCCGTGCCGTAGGCCAGAAGGTTCTCGGCCGACGGCCAGAGGAAGGCGAGGACCAGGGAATTCCGGCCGGTAAAATGCCGGTACTGCGCCGCCTGGGCCGCTGCACGGTAGATGCTGGAATTGGCGCCGTGGACATAGACCATGATGTCCTTGTCGATGCTGCGTTCGAGGACCTCGTTGACGACCTGGAAGAAGGGTTCCAGGCCTTCTCCCGGGCCTTCCGCGCCGTTTTCCAGGGGAATCACCGCCATCTCTTCGATACGGTCCAGGTGCCATGCCGGCCGTTCTTCGGGAATATCCGAGGTGGAAAGCGCAAAGATCCGTCCCCAGTCGATCTCCTCCCGGCCGATGGAGAGGTGGGCGATGCCCAGGCGAAGATCATCCCCGGGAAAGATGGTATAGCTCCGGTGCGCATCCCCCCCCATGGGCGAGCGATTGGTGGCGAAAAGCACCTCGACCCGGCCGCTCTCGTCGAGGTCGGGATTGCGGGCAAAGGGGTTCACCTCGCCCGTGGCCATGACCGCAGGGGTCGGCATCAGATAGACCGTGGGCCGACAACCGGCCGGAAGGAAAGCCAGAAGCAGCAGGACAAGAGCGGAAAGGGGGCGGTAATGAATCATGGCGTCACCTCGATGTTCCACCTGGATGGGGCGGATGCTATCCCAGGGCCTCCTCGATCTCCCCCAGAAAACGGCTTCGAGGGTTGGACTGCCCCCGCCGGTACTCGGCGGATGTCAGGTAGAGATAGCGCTCGGCCCGGGTCATGGCCACATACATGAGGCGCCGCTCCTCCTGGAGCCCTTCCGGGCTTTCGGAGGATTTCCAGTGGGGAAAGAGGTTCTCCTCGCATCCGGCGATGAAGACCACGCCGTACTCGAGGCCCTTGCTGGCATGGATGGTCGACAGCTTGACCCCCAGGTCCGCTGCTTCGTCGTCCTCCCGGTCCTCGTTGACGAGGGAGGCCTCCTGGAGGTAGTCGACCAGATGGTCATGCTGGGCCGCGGTGTAGATGAGCTGCTTGATATTCTCCTCCCGGGCGATGAAGTCCATAGCGCCGGACTTGGTATATTCTTTGAGATGCGACATATAGTCGAAGCGGGAGAGCACGGCATGGATGGCCGTGTCCGGGGCCATCTCCCGGATCTCGTCCAGATGGCCCAGGAGCTCGCTCAGGGCCTTGTGGACCTTGGGGCTCATGACCCGCTCGGCAACCACCTTCCGGGTGGCTTCCTGGAGGCTCATGCCGTCGGTCCGGGCCTGGTTGATCTTCTTGAGCATGGCCGGTCCGATGCCCCGCCTGGGGGTGTTGATGATGCGCTCGAAGGCGACGTCATCCCGCGGAAAAACGGCGGCGGTCAGGTAGCAGTTGATGTCGAGGATCTCCTTTCGTTCGAAAAACCCCTTGGCGCCCATCATCTGATACGGAACCTGGAAAGCGCGGAAGGTTTTTTCAAAAGAGAGGGAGCAGAACTTGGTCCGGTATAGCACCGCCATCTGGTGATAGGGAACCCCCGACTTCCGGAGCACCTGGATCTTGCGGCGGATCCAGGCGGCCTCCTGGCTCTCGTCGAAGAAATCGTGCAGTTCCACGACGCCCCCCCGCTTCTTCGAAAAGCACCGCTTCTCCATGCGCTGCCGGTTGTAGCCGATGAGGTCGTTGGCCACCTGGACGATCTCGTCGACGGAGCGGTAGTTCTGCTCCAGCCGGAAAACCCGGGCCCCGGCATACTTGTCCGCAAACGACAGGAAATGGTTGACGTTGCTCCCCCGGAATCCGTAGATGGCCTGCCAGTCGTCGCCCACGCAGAAGAGGTTCCCGTCTTTCAGCAGGAGGCGGGTCAGCTCCTCCTGGAGGTTGTTCGAATCCTGGTATTCGTCGACGAGGATGTACTGGAAGGTTTGCTGGTATTCCCCCCGGATGGCGGCATGGTCCCTCAGGAGGTTCCGGGTCATGAGGAGGATATTGTCGAAGTCGACGGCGTTGGCTTCCCGGAGGGCTTTTTCATATGCGTCGTAGATGGTCTGTATCGGGAGGCGAAAGAGCCTTCGGCGGCTGTCGAAATAGGTGCCGGGGTCTCCCGAGTTCTTGGCGTTGGAGATCTGGGAGAGAACGGGAAGGGTTTGCTTCTTGTCGAAGCCGGCGCCCACGATGATCTCCTTGAGCAGCTTCTGCTGCTGGTACCCGGAATAGATCTGGAGAGGAGAGGCATATCCCAGCAAACTGCAGTGCTTCTTCAGGATCCGGAAGCAAGCGGAGTGATAGGTCCGGACCCAGGGGAACCGGAATCGGGGCATCCCCGTCAGCTCCTCCAGACGGCGTTTCATCTCTTCGGCGGCCTTGTTGGTAAACGTGATGGCCAGGATGCGTTCGGGGTCGTAGCCGTTTCGGATCAGGTGGTTGACCTTGGCGGTCAGGGTCCTGGTCTTGCCGGAGCCGGCGCCCGCAACGACGAGGGCGGGTGCGCCCGTATGCTCTACGGCGTTCCTTTGCTGGGATGAGAGTTCCATGATATCCTTTCGATGATTCTGGTGCGGCTGATGCGAATTCAGCGGCACCCCCGAAAGACGACAAAACCAAGTTGGCCAGCCAACTTGGTTTTGCCGCTACGGCAAGCGCGTCGACCTCAACCTGAGGCCGGGATCAGATCGCTCACCCGCCGCCCTTCCGGCAGCTTGACGGCGGCGGGGTAAAGCCGCCGGCGCCCCGGGGAATGCCATGGGGCCGAACGGCCCCCGCGGAGATCAACCGCCGGACCTCCGTTGAACGACATTCGGGACACTCCGGTGCGGTCTCGTCGTCGGAAAAGACGATCCGCTCGAACCGGGCGCAGCATTGACAGCATTCATACTCGTAGATGGGCATGTCCAAATCTCCTTCGTGCATAACATAAGAGGCTTTCAGATGACGGTTCCGGAGGCCGAAATCCACCCATGCCCTCCGGAGCCCTGATCTGGAAGCCTACGTGATAGGAAAAAAATAGTCGACTTATCGATTTCCGTCAAGCGCTGACGGCATCATTTTTCCGTTTTCGCCTGTTGGCAAGCTTTTTCGTTTCAAAACGGATGTTTCCCGATTGACACTTCCACCGTCTTTCCCTATAATTTTACGGCTCTGGTTGTTTTCTTTACGAGGAATTTCCAATGATCAAAAGGCATCGCGACGGGGTACCCTTTCTGGAGTTCCCCAATCTTGCCGGGCTCCCCGGCGTCCGCCACGGAGTGTTTACCCGGAACGGCGGGCAGAGCCCGGCGCCCTGGTCCAGCCTGAACGTGGGGCGCGGCACAGGAGACCGTCCGGACGTCGTCGCCGCCAACCGTGACCGTGTCTCCCGATGCATGGCCGGCCTGCGCCTGCTCTTCATCCAACAGGTCCACGGCACCGGCGTGGTGGTACTCAAGGCAGGGACGGCGAGGGATGCCGGGCCCGACGCGCCCCTGACGGGCGACGCCATGGTCACCGACATTGCCGGCACCGGACTGGTGATCCAGACGGCCGACTGCCAGGCCGTCATGCTCTGCGACCCCCGGCGGCGGGTGGCGGCCAACATCCATTCCGGTTGGCGCGGCAGCATTCAAAACATCGTCGGCAAGACTGTAGGAACCATGATATCGGACTTCGGGTGCGACCCCGGGGATATCCGGGCAGGCATCGGCCCGTCCCTGGGTCCGTGCTGCGGGGAGTTTGTCCACTATCGGGACGAAATCCCCCGGGCGCTCTGGAAGTACAAGGGGGAAAACCGCCATTTTGACTTCTGGGCGATGAGCCGGGACCAGCTTTCGGAAGCCGGCGTCCCGGAACAGAATATCCACACAAGCCGCCTCTGCACCCGCTGCCGAAACGACCTCTTCTTCTCCTATCGGGGGGAACGGGACACCGGGCGGATGGCCATGGTGATCGGTCTCCAATAAAGGCCGCGACAAAAACCAATTGTACCAGATTGCGCCGGATCTTGATCCGTTTGTCGAGGCCCGCACCTCATGCACCTGAAAGAAAGGCGACGCTCAATCACCATGCGGCATCAAGCCAAACCGGACACCGCCGGCACCGAGAACCGGATCGTCGCATCCCTCAAGAAAGCCTATGAGCGCTTCGTCAAGATCCGGGGGAACCCCCGGGAGATCGCCCTCGGCTTCGCCCTGGGCATCTTCATCGGCATGACCCCGTACATGGGCTTCCACATGGCCATCTCCGTCTTCCTGGCCGCGCTCTTCAAGTGGAACAAGATCGCCGCCGCCATGGGGGCATGGATCAGCAACCCCGTGACGGCCCCGATCATCTACAGCGCAACCTTCTACGCCGGGGAAAAAGTCCTCAACACGGAGAGCGCCTGCTGCCTCCCCACCACCCTGAACCTGGACGTTATTCTACAACTCATCAAGAGCGCACCCGAGATCTTCTGGATTCTGACCGTCGGCGGCATCGTCGTCGGCCTTCCCGTCGCCCTCCTCGGATACTATATCGCCCTGTCGACCATCCTGAGATACCGGGAGCGGATTCGCGGCAACATCGTCCGGAAAAAGGAGCAGCTGGGCCACGCCAGGGAGCAGCTCAAGGAGAAGATCTCCCATCGCAAACGCTCCCCCTGACGCCGCAGTACCTACAGGCCGAACTTCGCTGCCGCCTTTTCACACAGGTAATCCCCGATGGGCATGGCTGATGTCGCCGCAGGCGACGGCGCGTTGCAGACATGAAGGGACCGCTCGCTCTCGGCAAACAGGAAGTCATGGACCAGGGATCCGTCCCGGAGAACCGCCTGGGCGCGGATGCCTGCAGGGTAGGGACCGAGCTCCGGCAGGCCGATCTCCGGGCAGTATTTCCAGATGCGCCGGAGGTAGCCGGGTCGGTAGAGGGAATCCCTCAGCTCAGCGGCCCCGGAACGGAGATTGCCGGCCGCGACCCGCCAGAAGCCTGGAAACCCCAGCATCTCCAGCGTGTCACAAGGGTCGATGTTGATGCGTCCGTAGCCCTCCCGCTTCCATCCCAGAACGGCGTTGGGGCCGACGGTGACCGACCCGTCGATCATCCGGGTCAGGTGGACGCCCAGAAAGG
>CAJXSB010000021.1 GCA_913060435.1 uncultured Desulfococcus sp. | reverse complement strand
CGACCCCCACGGGTAGGGCTGAATGGTGTTTTTCATAACGAAGACACGGTCGAACATGATTCGGTCGCTACCTTTGTGTATGCATGATCGTAATACAGGCAGGCACGCTGCGTGTGGGCATGCCCACTGAACTATAGTAGAGAGCATACCATAGGACGCTGTCCAGTGACAAACGACGATTTTTGCAATTCCAAAACCGCTTTTGCTCTCCGGAGGGGCGGCTGCAGCCGCCGGGATTGGTTTTGCGCCTGTATTGCCTGATGAAGGAAAGCCTAAATTCGAGTTAGTGATTGAAAAATAGAATCACTTGTGCTATCAAAGCATTTTGGATTTCGAGACTTGTCCGTGATTTATACATTTAAATCAACGCATTAACCCTGAACATAAGAGGAGGTCGCCATGCGGAAGAGATCCCTGAAAGCCGCGGTATGTGTGGTCGTCATGATGCTCGTCTCCACCGTTGCCTGGGGCAGCACCCTGAAGATCGGCTTCAACATCCCCCTGACCGGGGACATCCCCAAGGTTGGCGAGGAGTCCAAATTTGCCGCGGAGATGCTCAAAGAAGACATCAACGGCGCCGGGGGTCTCGAAATCGGCGGTGAGAAATATATGCTGGAGTTCATCTACGAGGACAACGAATCCAAGGCGGAGTCGGCGGTATCGGCTGCGCTGAAGTTGATCGAGCGGGACCAGGTCCTCGCCATTGTCGGCCCCAACTCCAGCAAACAGGCGGTTCCCGCAGGGCAGGTCTGCGACGACAACCGCACCCCCATGATTTCCCCCTGGTCCACCAATCCGGACACCACCAAGGAGCGCCCATGGGTCTTCAGGGCCGCGTTCCTCGATCCCTTCCAGGGCCCGGTGGCTGCCGATTTTGCGATGAAGCAGTTCAATGCGAAGACCGCAGCCGTCCTCTTCGCGCTGGCCAATGACTACAGCAAGGGGCTCGCCGAAATCTTCAAGGCGGATTTCGAGAAGAAAAACGGCGCCGACGCCGTCGTTGCCTTTGAAAGCTATGGTGACAAAGATCAGGATTTCAGCGCTCAGCTGACCAAGATCATCGCGGCCAAGCCCGACTTCATCTTTCTGCCGAACAACTATAATGAAGTGGCGCTCATCGTCAAGCAGGCCCACGACCTGGGCTGGAACGGGCCGTTTATGGGCGCGGACGCCTGGGGCAACTCCGAGTTGATGGCCCTGTGCGGCGACGACTGCAAAGGGCATTTTTTCTCCACCCATTACGCTGCTGCCGGGGCGACCGGCGCCACCAAGGAATTCATCGACCGGTATCAGAAGAAGTACGGGTATCAGCCGGCGGACGTCGCCGCCCTGACCTGGGACGCCACCCGTATCGTGCTCAAGGGGCTGCAGGACATGGGGAGCGTCACCGACAACGTCCGGAAGGATCGCAAAAACCTGCGGGACGCCATCTCCGGCATTGCCGAATTTGACGGCATCACCGGCAAGATGAAATTCGATGATGAGGGCGATCCCATCAAATGCGCCGTCGTCGTCAAGATCAGTGACACGGGTGAATTCGTGTTTACGGAATCCGTCTGCCCCTGACCCGGCCGGCGCGATCATTACATATCCCTCGGGAACGGGAATCCAATGCCCGTTCCCGGATACACCATATGGACAAGTTTGGGGCTTCGGGCATCCCTTTGGTGGATGCCGAAAAGGAGAGTTGAAGACGAATTTCCAACTCCGATGTTCGATCTGAAGCGACAGCGGCATTTCCCCTCCGGCTGAGCCTGATTCTCGCGTGGTTCCGGAATAGTGAAGATTCTCTGTTGGGACGGAACATCGACGGTTTTGAAGTTCAAGCGACATTTCTTTCGGTGCTGAATCTCGAGCGATCGTTCTGCGACGTTGACTGCGGACCCTGTGGTTCTCTTCGGTACTGGTCATTCGCTCCATCTCTCCCTTGCCCCAAAATCCTTTTTTACCACCACTCAACTTTCGAGATTCGTTCATGCGATGGATATGAGGTGTTCTCCGGGTCCGGTTTCCGCCCCGTGAGCCGTGCGTTTATCAGTTAAAATTTTCCCGTGCAGCGGATGGACCACCGCGCTGCACCGCAGCGCGAAGGACCTAGTGTGTTTGAAAGCATCGTTCAAAACCTCTTCAACGCCCTCCAGTGGGGAAGCTTCTATTCTCTGATCGCCCTTGGCTATACCCTGGTCTACGGCGTTCTGACTCTCATCAATTTTGCCCACGGCGATATTTTCATGGTCGGGGCCTACATCGCGTTTTTTGTGGCCACCTTTTTCCTGGCGACACTAACGAGCGCTCCCGGATGGGTGGTCCTGACCATCACCCTTCCGCTGACCATGATCCTGACGGCCCTGGTGGGCGTGACCCTGGAACGGATCGCCTACCGGCCGCTGCGCCGGAAGGGGGCCAATCGGCTCTACGTGGTCATCACGGCATTGATGTGCGGACTCATTCTGGAAAACGGAAACCTGGCCCTTTTGGGCGCCAGCCGGAAAAGCTTTCCCGAAATGATCGAAAAGGTGGTCTACACCTTCGGCATGGTGAGCCTGACGAACCTGAAAATCGCCGTGATCATCTCGGCGGTCCTGGTGTTTGTCCTGCTGCAGTTCATCGTGACCAAAACCAGGATCGGGATGGCCATGCGCGCCATTTCCTATGACAAATTCGCCGTCCCCCTGATGGGAATTCCCATCGATGCGATCATCGTCTTCACCTTCGTGCTGGGCTCGTCCATGGCGGGGCTGGCGGGGCTGCTCTATTCCCTCTCTTACCCGATATTGGACCCCTACATGGGTGCGCTCATCGGATGGAAGGCATTCATTGCAGCGGTGGTGGGGGGAATCGGCGATATTCGCGGCGCGTTTCTCGGCGGCTTCCTCCTGGGGTTTGTGGAAATCCTGGTGGTCGCTTTTTTCCCTTCCACCTTCCGGGACCTCATCGCCTTTTCCATCCTGCTCCTCATCCTGGTCTATAAGCCGACCGGCCTTTTCGGCGTGGCGAAAACCACGAAAATTTAGATACCAACGATGCAACGTTTTTCCGTACCCCTCCTGCTGGCGCTCCTCTTCGGCGCTTTGGTCGCCGCTTCCCACACCGGTGCCATCGATCTGTATATCCAGTCGGTCATCATGTTCATCGGCATCAACATTATCCTGTCGAGCAGCCTCAATATCGTCAACGGATACATGGGGGAATTCGCCTGCGGCCACGCCGCTTTCATGGCCATCGGCGCTTATGTCGCATCCATCCTCAACGTGCTGCTCTTTACCAAGGACAAATATTTCGGGCCGCCGCTGCTCCCCCCGGAGCTGTCGCTCTACTTTTTCCCGCTGGTGCTTCTGGCCGGCGGGGCCGCCGCCGCTCTGGCCGGCATGCTCGTAGCGATCCCGTCGTTTAAAACCCGCGGGGACTATCTGGCCATCATCACCATCGCCGCCAATTTCATCGTCACCTCCACCATCATCAACATGAACGCCATCGGGGGGGCCCGGGGCTTCATGGGCATGAAAAAGATCATCTTTTCCATGGAAGATGTCCTGGAACTACCCTGGATGCTGATCTGGGTGATACTGGGAACCGTCTTCAGCGTATGGACCATCCGGCGGTTTGTCTCATCCACCTACGGCAAGGGAATCATCGCCATCCACCAGGATGAGATCGCCGCCGAGATCATGGGGGTCAACACCAACCGGATGAAGCTCATGGCGTTCATGATCTCATCCGGCCTGGCGGGAATCGCCGGCGGGCTTTTCGCCCACATCCTCGGATATATCAACCCCGGCTCCTTCGGCATTCTCAAATCGACCGAATGCCTGGTCATGGTCTATCTCGGCGGCATGGGCTCCCTCAGCGGCTCCGTTATCTCCGCCATTCTCTTCACCCTCCTGCTGGAGGGGCTCCGGTTCGTCATTCCATGGATCAATACGGGACTTCACTGGCTGCACCTCCTGCCGGATGCCTACGAGGTCAGCCAGGTCTGGAAGTGGGTGATCATCCCGCTGATTCTGGTGCTGCTGATGCAGTTCCGTCCCGAAGGAATCATGGGCAACAAAGAGCTTTCCGACATCTTTCCCCGTCTCAAAAGATGGTACCATTTCAAATAATAGAGGGGGCGTCATGGCGTTACTGGACATCAATGGCCTGACCCAGAATTTCGGGGGGCTCTGCGCCCTGTCCGACTTTTCGATCCGCTTCGAAGGCGGAGAGCTGACGGGGCTGATCGGCCCGAACGGCGCGGGAAAGACCACCGTCTTCAACCTGACCAGCGGTTTCTACAGGCCTTCCCAGGGGGATATCCGGTTCCGGGACCGAAGCATCGTCGGGCGCAAACCCCACCAGATCACCGGCATGGGCATCGCCAGGACCTTTCAGAATATCCGCCTCTGGAAAGATATGTCGGTGCTGGACAATATCCGGATCTCCCAGCACTACGCCATGGGCTATTCGCTCTGGGATGCGCTGGCGCGCACCGCCAACTACGACCGGGCCGAAAAGAAGATCCTCCGCACGGCCTCTGAGATTCTGGAATCGCTGGATCTGACCCGGTATGCCGACGAGCTTCCCAAAAACCTTCCCTACGGCATTCAGCGAAAGGTCGAGATCGCCCGGGCCCTTTCCATCCAGCCTTCACTGCTCCTCCTGGACGAGCCGGCCGCCGGCCTCAACTCCTCCGACGTTCAGGGACTGATCCAGCTGATCCGGTGGATCCATGAGACCTTCGACATCACGATCTGGATGATCGAACACCAGATGGCCGTGGTCATGAACCTCTGCTCCTGGATCAAGGTCATCGATTTCGGCGTCACCATCGCCGAAGGCACGCCGGACGAGATCCAGAACAACCCGGACGTCATCAAAGCCTATCTGGGGGATGATAATATCTGATGCTGCTTGAAATCAAAGACCTGGTCGTCAGGTACGGAAATATCGAGGCGCTGCACGGCATCTCGTTCCATGTCAATGAAGGGGAAATCGTGACCCTGATCGGCTCCAACGGCGCCGGAAAGACCACGACCCTGCACGCCATTACCCGGGTCCCGCCGCCGGAAGGCCCGAAAATCCATACCGGAGACATCCGGTTCCAGGGGCGGAGCATCGTAGGGGTGGAGGCCCACGCCATTGTTCAGAACTGCCATATCGCCCTCGCACCCGAAGGCCGCCACATCTTCGGGAACCTGACCGTCGAGGAAAACCTGACCCTGGCGACCTTCTCCCGAAAGGATGCGGATCAGGTCGCCCGGGATTACCAGCGGGTTTACGAGCTCTTCCCCCGCCTGGCCGAACGCCGGAGCCAGCGGAGCGAATCCCTGAGCGGCGGCGAACAGCAGATGCTGGCCGTCGGGCGCGCGCTGATGACCGGATGCAAGGTGATTCTGCTGGACGAACCCTCCATGGGGCTGGCACCGCTCCTGATGTACGACATGTTCCGGACGCTCAAGAAACTGAACGAGCAGGGCATGACCATCCTGCTCATCGAACAGAACGCCAGGCTTGCCTTGAAATTCGCCCACCGCGCCTATGTGCTCGACACCGGCGAAATCGTCATGGAGGGATCGGCGGCAGCCCTGACCGAGAATCCGGAGGTGCAGAAGGCTTACCTGGGATAGCCGGCGGCTGTTGGCCATGAATAGACGATGGCAGACGTCTTGTGTACAGCGCAATCAGGCACGAATGCGAGCGGAAGCATATGCCGAATTAGATGGCGGGCGAGCGCTCCGGGTTCGGCCGGTGCCGGCAGGCGAAATCAGCGGGTGACCTCATCGATCCAGTCGAGGTATGCCCCCAGCCCGTTCTCGATGGGAATTTGAATAATTTCCGGAACATCATAGGGATGGTGCCGGACAATGTGATCTTCCAGCAGCGGGTAGAGCGCCTGCCGGGTTTTGAGGATCATGAGCACCTCGGGGTCTTTGTTTAACTTTCCTTTCCATTCATAAAAACTGGTGATCTCCAGCAGTTGAACACAGGCAGCCAGTCGTTTCTCGAGAACTCCGGCCGCAAGTCGTTCGGCATCCGCGCGGGAAGCGCAGGTGATGGTCGCCATACAGTAATCATAAGTCATTGCGTGACCCCCTCGTCTGGAAAAGTGCGGCAGCACTTTTCTTTTTGGGCCGCATCTGCAGCACATTGCGGCCGGATGTTTTTGACCACCGGAGGAATGGGATGCCCGGTAAAGAATTTTGGAAATACAAAACCCTGGACCAGATGTCGCCGGCCGAGTGGGAGGCCCTGTGCGACGGCTGCGGCCGCTGCTGCCTGCACAAGCTCGAAGACCGGGAGACCGGCGAGGTTTCCTATACGAGCGTGGCCTGCCGGCTCCTGGATATCCATCAATGCCGGTGCACGGCGTATGCCCAGCGGTTCCAGCTTATCCCGGACTGCATGCACCTGACGCCCGCCCTCGTCTCCAAGTGCCATTGGCTGCCCCCCACCTGCGCCTATCGCCGGATACTGTCGGGGAGCCCGCTTTCCTGGTGGCACCCCCTGGTATCCGGCGATTCCGGAACCGTTCATGAAGCGGGGATCTCCCTAAGGGACAAGGCCATTTCCGAGGCCTATGTGGACGCCGAAAACCTGATGCCCTATCTCCTCCCGGAGGGCGCCTGGGAGGGCGACGCTGAACCCTGCACAGCCGGGCGGCACGCCGACGGTCCGCAGCAGCCGCCTATTTCTGCACCAGAATTTTCTGACCGGGCCGAATGATGGTGTCTGCCGAAAAACCGTTCATGCGGTCGAGCTGGTCCACGCTCAAGCCATACCGGCGGGCAATGCCGTAGCGGGTATCCCCGGCCGCCACCACGTGGTATTTTTCTGCCTTGCCGGTGTTCTGCCTGGCCGTCGAATTTGGGGTGCGGCTCTTTTTCGCAGGCTTCTTTGCCGCCTGCCTGGGTTCATCCGCCTGGCTTTTGGGCTGTGCGCTCAAGGCCGCAACACGCTGCTCCAGATTTCCCTGGCGCTTGTTGATGTAGTCGACCGTCTGCTGGATGTCCGACACCTGCTCCGCCATGGATTGAAGCTCCGACTGAAAGGGCGGCGGTGCATCCTCCAGCGCTTCGCCAGTTTCCACCACCGCCGCAGCAGTGCTGAGATGCAGCTCCAGCTCGGCGACCCGGGTTTCCAGATGGCTGACAGCCTCCTCGAGCGCCCGGTTTTCATGGGACGACTTTCGCCCGGGAAGGAGCACCGCCAGGCAGATGATCAATGTCAAAATTCCCGCGCCCGCCAGAACGGCCGGCATCCCGATGTCAACGCTGCTGATCCTGAATTTTTTCATGTTTCCCCTCGAAACGGCTGCCATTGATGCTTATTGTGATGCTTCGTCAAGGTGATACGCAGCCTTTATTTTTAACAGGTTTTCCGCCGTCAAACAATATCCGATGGAAAAAGCCCTGAAAAAGCGGCACAGGAATGCGCGCGGACCATATTTACCCCTGCATCGGTTTATGGTAAAAGGCGGGGCCGTCAAATCGATATGAACCAGAATCGGAGAGCGCATATGCGAATCGGCATGGGATACGATGTACATCGGCTGGTGCCGGAGCGCCGGCTGGTGATCGGCGGCGTAACCATCCCTTACGAGAAGGGGCTGCTCGGCCACTCCGACGCTGACGTCCTCCTCCATGCCATCTGCGACGCCCTGCTGGGTGCTGCGGGATTGGGGGACATCGGCGGCCATTTTCCAGATACGGATCCGGCCTATCGGGACATCGACAGCATGAAGCTGCTGCAGTCCACCTATGCCATGGTGCGGGAGAAGGGCTGGCGGCTGGTCAACATCGACGCCACCATTTTTGCCCAGGCGCCCAAAATGGCGCCCTATCGCCGCCGGATGGCCGCCAACATCGCACGGGCCCTCGGTGCGGAGCAGACCCGGATCAACATCAAAGCGACGACCACCGAAGGCCTGGGCATGATCGGCCGGGGGGAGGGGATCGCCGCCGCAGGTGCCGTGCTGCTGGCGCCTGCCGTCGAGCCATGACGCTTTTTTCCCTCACATCCGAATTTCAGCCCAAGGGGGACCAGCCCGACGCGGTCGCAGCCATCTGCAGCAACATCGCCGAGGGGAAGCCCCACCATGTCATGCTGGGGGTGACGGGTTCGGGAAAGACTTTCACCATGGCCCACATCATCGCCCGCCTGGAGCGGCCGACCCTGGTCATGGCGCCCAACAAGACCCTCGCAGCGCAGCTTTACAATGAATTCAAGACCCTTTTCCCGGAAAACGCCGTCGAGTACTTTGTCAGCTACTACGACTACTACCAGCCGGAAGCCTACATCCCCACCAGCGATACCTACATCCAGAAGGACGCCTCGATCAATGAAATGATCGACAAGATGCGCCATTCAGCCACACGCTCCGTCCTTTCCCGGCGGGATGTCATCGTCGTATCGAGCGTGTCATGCATCTACGGCCTCGGGGCCCCCGAAGACTACCTCGACATGCGGGTGGTGCTGAAAACCGGCATGGAGATGGACCGCGACCAGCTGCTGTTGAAGCTGGTGGAAATCCAGTATGAACGAAACGACGTCGATTTCCATCGGGGAGTATTCCGGGTCCGGGGCGACCGGGTCGAAATTTTCCCTGCCTATGAAGAGGAGATCGCCGTCCGCATTGAATTTTTCGGGGACGAGATCGAACAGCTTTTTGAGATCGATCCCCTGACCGGCAAGACCGTCCGGCCGCTCGGGGAGGCCACCCTTTTCCCCGCGAGCCATTATGTGACGTCGAAAACGACCCTGCAGAAAGCGGTGGAGGCGATCACCGAAGAGCTGAAACGCCGCATCGAGCACTTCCGGCGGGAAAAAAAACTGATCGAGGCCCAGCGCATCGAAGAACGGACCCACTTCGACCTGGAGATGATGCTGGAGCTCGGCTACTGCAACGGGATCGAGAACTATTCGCGCCACCTGACCGGCCGGAGGCCGGGGGAACCGCCGCCGACGCTCCTCGACTATTTCCCCGAAGATTTCCTGGTGTTCATCGATGAGAGCCATATCTCCGTCCCCCAGATCCGGGGCATGTACAACGGCGACCACGCCCGGAAGTCGACCCTGGTCGAATACGGCTTCCGGCTGCCTTCGGCCCTGGACAACCGTCCGCTGAAATTCGATGAGTTTCAGCAGCGGGTACACCAGGTGATCTACGTCTCCGCAACCCCTGCGGCGTACGAGCTTGAAAAGGCCGACGGCGCCCTTGTTGAGCTGATCGTCCGCCCCACCGGCCTGATGGATCCCGAAATTCATGTCCGCTCGGCCGAGCACCAGGTCGACGATCTGCTCGACGAAATCCGCCGCCGGATCGAAAAAGAGGAGCGCGTCCTCGTGACCACCTTGACCAAGCGGATGGCCGAAGATTTGACGGACTACTACGCCGAGCTCGGCATCCGGGTCCAATACCTTCACTCGGACATCCATACCCTGGAGCGGATGGAAATCATCCAGGAGCTCCGGCGGGGCGCCTTTGATGTCCTGGTGGGAATCAATCTGCTGCGGGAGGGGCTCGACATCCCGGAGGTCTCGCTCGTGGCGATCCTCGACGCAGACAAGGAGGGTTTCCTGCGGTCGGCACGCTCGCTTATCCAGACCTGCGGCCGCGCGGCCAGAAATGCCGGCGGCGAGGTCATCATGTACGCCGAAGAAACGACCCAGGCCATGCAGGCGGCCATCGACGAAACCCGGCGCCGCCGAGAAATCCAGGCCGAATTCAACAAAGCGCACAACATCGTGCCGACGACCATTCAAAAGCGGATTGCCTCGGCATTTGACGCCTTCCATGAAGGCGGCGAGGCCGCAGGAGAGACCCTGGCGGAGCCAGTGGCCGCGTTCGGCCCCGAGACCGATCTCGACCAGCGGATACGGGAGCTCGAAACGGAGATGAAAGAGGCCGCCAAAACGCTGGCCTTTGAGCGGGCCGCGGAGATCCGGGATCAGATCAAGGCCTTGAAAGAACTGTCACTGCTGTAGATGGAGCCCCGCATCCTCGAAAAGCTCGCCGATGTATCCTCCGGCCCCGGGGTCTATATCATCCGGGACCGGAAGGGAACGGTCATCTATGTCGGCAAGGCCAAAAACCTGAAAAACCGGCTCTCCTCCTATTTCCGGAAACCCGTCCATACGAACCTCAAGACCGCAGTCCTGGTCGAGAAGACGGCATCCTTCGACACCATCGTCACGGCAAGCGAAAACGACGCCCTGATGCTGGAGTCGAACCTCATCAAACGGCACCGCCCCCGCTACAACGTCATCCTGCGGGATGACAAGCGCTATCCCTCCCTCCGGCTCGACCCTGCCGAGCCCTATCCCAACCTCCAGGTCGTCCGGAAGGTGGCCCGGGACGGCGCCCTCTACTTCGGCCCCTACACGGCCCCCGGGGCCATGTACCGGACGCTGAAGGTGATCAACAAGCATTTCAAGCTGCGAAAATGCAAAAACAGCGTCCTGAGAAACCGGACCCGCCCCTGCCTCAACTACCAGATGGGCGGCTGCCTCGGACCGTGCTGCCTGGATGTCGACCCCGCCGCCTACGGGGAGATCGTGCGGGAGGTGGTCCTCTTCCTGAAGGGCCGGACCCAGGACCTTATCCGGAAGGTTCAAGAGGAGATGCTGGCCGCAGCGGAAAACCCCGAAAAATATGAACTCGCAGCCGAACTTCGGGACAAGATGCTCGCCCTTCAGCGGGCCGTCGAGCAGCAGGTGGTCATCTCCCGGGATTTCAAGGACCGGGACATCATCGGTGTGGCGAATACCGGGGCGACCTCCCTCATCACCCTCCTGGCCGTCCGGTCCGGCTATCTTTCGGGATCGCGGCATTTTCGCTTCGATGACACCCTCGCCGACAACGCCGAGATGGTGGAGGCCTTTATTCGCCAGTACTACGAAAAGGCAAGCTTCATCCCAAAGGAGATCCTGAGTCCGACCGTCATCGAAAACACCCTCCTCCTGGAAACAGCGCTCGGGAAGTTGAAGGGCGCATCGGTGAAGATCCTCACCCCGCAGCGGGGGGAAAAGGTCCGGCTCGTTGAAATGGCACGGCAGAACGCCGTCGATGAGCTGCGGCGGCTGACCTCGGGGGAAGCGGCGAGGGCGGCGCTGCTCTCGACGCTCCAGCAGCGGCTCCACATGGACCGGCTCCCGGAGCGTATCGAATGCTTCGACAATTCGAACATGCTGGGCACCTCGCCGGTATCCGGCATGGTGGTTTTCCGGAACGGCGCGCCCAGCCGGAAGGACTACCGCAAATACATTCTCAAAACCATTGAAAAACCCGACGACTACGCCGCCATGGCGGAGGTGCTCAAACGCCGCTACGGGAAAGGCGAGGCGTCGGCCCCATTGCCGGATCTGCTCATGGTCGACGGCGGGAAGGGACAGCTCAATATCGCAGCTGCGGTGATGCGGGAGTTGGGCATCGACGGGGCGTTTCACCTCATCGGCATCGCAAAGAAGGATGAGGCGGCAGGGGAGACCCGCGACAAGATCTATCTGCCGGGTCGGGCCAACCCGGTCAACCTCGAGCGGGATGAGGCCGTCTACCATCTCCTTCAGCAGATCCGGGATGAGGCCCACCGGTTTGCCATCTCATTTCACCGGCGGCGTCGCGGCAAGCAGGCGCTCTCATCCGCCCTCGATGGCGTGCCCGGCGTCGGGCCGGCGAGGAGGCGGGCGCTTTTAAGGCATTTCGGGTCCATCAAAAAAATCCGGGCAGCGACCCTCGAGGAGCTCAGGGCCGTGCCCGGCATCAGTCAGGCTGTTGCCGAAGCACTGATCGCGGCGCTTCGACAGTAGGGCTGCCGCGCTTATTTGAGCTTGGCCAGAACCCCCTTCAGCTCTTCGACGGCGTCGGCGGAGTGCTTCAGCTTGGCCGCCTCTTCGTCGGTCAGGTTGATTTCGATGATCTCTTCCACACCGCCCTTGCCCAGTTTTACGGGCACGCCAATGAAGAGTTCCTTGATCCCGTATTCCCCCTCGAGATAGGCGGCGCAGGGCAGAATCTGCTTTTTATCGTAGAGAATCGATTTGGTCATCTCCACCGCCGAGGACGCCGGGGCGTAGAAAGCGCTGCCGGTCTTGAGAAAAGCCACGATCTCGGCGCCGCCGTTGGCGGTCCTGTCCACCAGGGCATCGATCCGATCCTTGGGGATCAGCTCGGTGATGGGGATGCCGGCAACCGTCGAGTAGCGCGGCAGGGGCACCATGGTGTCACCATGGCCGCCCAGAACAAAGGCGTGGGTATTTTCAATGGAGACATCGAGCTCCATGGCGATAAAGGCCCGGAAGCGGGCGGAGTCGAGAACCCCTGCCATGCCGATAACACGGTTCTTGGGGAAGCCGCTGGCCTCGTAGGCGACATGGCACATGGCATCCAGGGGGTTGCTCACGATGATCAGCACGGCATTCGGAGAATACTTGGCCACCTGCTCGGTGACATTCTTCATGATGCCGGCGTTGGTGCTGATCAGATCGTCCCGGCTCATGCCCGGTTTTCTCGGAATCCCCGCGGTGATAATCACCACGTCGGAGCCCGCGGTCTCTTCGTAGCCGTTGGTGCCGACAATCTTGGCATCATGCTTTTCGATGGCCGCCGCCTGCGTCAGGTCGAGCGCCTTGCCCTGGGGTACACCTTCGACGATGTCCACCAGCACCACATCACACAAGGCTTTTTCGACCAACCGCTGCGCCGCCGTCGCACCAACATTGCCCGCACCAACAACCGTGACCTTCTTGTCCATAATTTTCTCCTTGTTAATTGGTATAGTTTAAGTTATAATCAACCAATTGAATACCGCCGATCCCTAATTTTTAAAAAATTAACTTAATCGCACCATTCCATTAATGTCAACAGCTTTATCATCGATTGACATCAGATATCAAAATACGTTAGAAAACAAAACTTTTGGGATCGACGGCAATTCATTCCGGATGGACGGTGAAGACAGACGGCCCCAACCCTCTATAACATGCCGGGGAGTACGGAATGGATCTACAAGAGAAAGTAAAATCCCTATTGAAGGAGGCATCGGTCTACGATGCGCATGGCTTGTACAAGGAATCCAGTGCAGCCTGCATTCAGGCGGACGAAATCATCAAGACGAATGCCCACTTGATCGATCAACACAAAAAGCTGCTGAATACTGTCTCAAGGCGGCTTGAGCGCCTGAAGAAGAAGGTCGAGCGAATAGAGAATGAATCGGTCGCATACCAGATGCCGAACGTTGTCCTGGACGTCATGAAGAACCAATTCTCCTCGGCAGAGGATCCGCTGCAGGCCGCCCTGGAAGGGGCGCTGGTCCTGGCCGGATTCGAACAGTACGAAAGTGCGCTCGAGGAGTTTAGGAAGCTGATGAAGCACCGCTCGACACGCCTTGTCGCCGCCAAGAACATTATCCGCTGCCATCTGTCCAAGGGAAGGGCAGCGGAGGGGATGGACCTCCTGCGCCACTGGCGGAACAGTGGGCTGCTGCGCCCGGACGAACTAGCCGAGCTGCGGCGCTATACCCAGAAGTTTTCCGACGAGCGGGGCCTCGAAATGGAACTCCCGTACGACGATGCCGCCCCGCGCGAAACGCCCCGGGATGCCCTCCATTCCGCCAGCCTGCATGATCGGCAGGTCATGGATTTCACATCTGTCAGCATCCGGATATCCAACGATGCCGGGAAGGATGCGCTTTGCGAGTTCGATATTCAGCATCAATCCGGAGATGTGTTGAGCGTATTGGTTTTGAAAGAAGAAACAGGAGCAATTGCGGCGCTGAAACCCGGTGCCGTACTGGATCCGGTCCAATGCTTCTCCGCCAACGCCATGTTCAGCGGCAAGGCGATCGTGGTCGAAAACACCCCCATTCCATCGGGCGCCCACGCAGGCCATTTTAGCATTGATATTAAAATTCAGGGCATTTAGCATAGGCAGGAAGACCTTCGGGCGGTAACGGCCCGCCGCTTTCTCAAACCGCATCCACCTTTGATTTGCGGCTTAATTTGTATTTGGGGTTACCGATGGCGAATATCAATCTAAAGGCACGGGAGATCGAGGTCAAAATCGTCTATTACGGCCCGGGCCGGGGGGGGAAGACCACCAATCTCGAATACATCTTCAAGACCTTCAGAAAGCAGGTGACCGGAGAGATGGTTTCCACCCGTACAGAGGGGGATCGGACCCTTTTCTTTGATTTCCTTCCCATGGGGCTGGGCAAGGTAAAAGGATACGACATCCGCGTACAGCTCTATACGGTTCCAGGACAGGTGAAATATGCATCCACGCGAAAGATGGTGCTCAAGGACGTGGACGGCGTCATCTTTGTAGCGGACTCCATCAAGGCCAGAAGGATGAAGAATATGGAATCATTGAAAGACCTGCATCTGAACCTGAAGGACTATGGCATCAGCATCCTCAAAATTCCGCTGGTGCTGCAGTTCAACAAGAGGGACCTGGCGGAGGAGGGCATCCCGCTTCTCTCTGTCAGCCAGATGGAATTGGACATGAACCGTCAGCTGAAAGTACCGTCGGTTGCAGCCAGTGCGATCACGGGTGACGGCGTCGGCCCGACACTGAAAGCCTGCCTGAAGCTGACGCTCCAATCCTTAAAAACACAGATGGGATGGTAGGATAACCTCATGGGAAACGTCGCGCTTGCAGGAAGTTTAGGGTTTTTGGGTCTTGGGGACATTCTACAACTGATCGGCTCCAGCGGAGGATCGGGAGTGCTGCAGATTTTCAGCCCCTACGCACACGAGCCGGGTTCCATCTATTTCTCCAAAGGCAATATCATTCACGCCCACGCCCTCAGCGCCAACGGGCTCGATGCTGTCTATGCATTGTTCGGATGGCTCGAGGGAGATTTTGAATTCCAGGAGAGGCAGATGTCGGTCCAAAAGACGATCACCGCCAACCGAATGGAGATTATCCTGGACGGGCTCCGGCTGATCGACGACGGAGAGACAAAGATCCTGGGGCCGCCGACCCTCGAAAAAACAGGGTCGGACCCCATGGCGCCCCCCATCATCCGACGCCATTTCGTCGACTATACCTATGTGGTGGACGAGGAATTCTATGGAGCGGGCGACAAGGTCACCCAGGAAAAACGCCACGGCAACTGGATCTGGGTCGTGCTGGACGGCACGCTGGACATTATCAAGACCACCCCCAAGGGCCCGCTGACCGTCACCCGGGTGGGGCCCGGGGCATTCATCGGCAGTGTGACTTCCTTTCTGTTCCAGGAGAACACCAGAAAAGCCACGGTCGAAGCCATTACGGACGCGCAGCTGGGCATCCTGGATTCCCAGCGGATGGCCCATGAATTCGCCGTACTGAGCAACGAGATGAGAAGCTATATCCTGAACCTGGACCGGCGGCTGAACCAGGTGACCAACGCATGCATGGAGCAGTTTATCCAGGCGGGCGGCGGCACCATCAAAGCCCTTCAGGACAAACGCCCGATTCCGGCCAGGGAGCTGCAGGAGAAAAAACTGTCCAAAATTCAGTTCGGAAGCGCCTGTATCGTTCGGGAAATCGAGAATGGCCGACTCCTATTGGCCAGCCTCGGCCCCGGTGACTATATCGGCGAGGCGCCGTTTCTCGACATCGGACACGAGCCCCACCAGGCATCGGTCTATGCCTCCGGCAGCCTCAAGACCAGCGAGGTGGATCTGAAGCCGTTGTGCGAAGAATATGAAGATTTGTCCCTCACGCTTCGCAACCTCATTGAGAATGTCGCCGTCAATATCTCCCTTACGACCAATGCTGCTGGAAACTTTCTCAAAAGAAACCGCCAGAAAATACGTTAGTCCATGGCCGGCGCCTGGAGAAACCGCCCGCCGGGAACCTTCAGAGAGGATATTTCGATGACACCTATTGAGAGAAGACGGCATATCCGAATCGATTCATTCAACCTGTCCTATATCAGCGTGGATGAAAAGGGCAGCATCGTCAACCAGGGTATCGGCAGAACATTGAATGTCTCCGAATCGGGCATTCTGCTCGAAACCAATTTCCAGACATGCCCGGAGCAGGACGTCTCCCTCACCATCGCATTCGAAGAGAATCTGGTCGACCTCAAGGGCAAATTCATCCATTTCCAGTCGCGCGGCAGCAACTCTTTCCAGACCGGTGTCGAATTCCAGGATGTCGACGACGAGGCAAAAGCGGTACTTGCCCGCTACATTGAGATGTTCAAGCGCACCAACCCCGAGGCGCCATAGCACTGGAAACATCGGTGCAACGCCGTTCTGATCACACCCAGCACAAAAAAAGGATGATTGATGAAAAACGCTGTAGTGGAAACCCATTTTCCGGAATTGACACTCGTCGCCAGAGGAAAGGTGAGGGACATCTACGAAGTAGAGGATATGCTCCTGATGGTGGCCACCGACCGCATATCTGCCTATGATGTCATTCTGCCGGACCCGGTTCCAGGAAAAGGCAAGGTCCTCACCCAGATTTCCCTCTTCTGGTTCGACGTCATGAAGCCCCACGTCGACAACCATGTCATCACCGGGGATGTAGACGCCTTTCCCGAGGTGTGCGCCCCCTACAAGGAAATCCTGCGGGACCGGAGCATGCTCGTCAAAAAAGCCGAGACGATCCCCATCGAGTGCGTTGTCCGCGGCTACATCTCCGGCTCCGGGTGGAAGAGCTACCTGAACGACGGAACCGTCTGCGGCATCCCGCTTCCCAGAGGACTGCGGGAGTCCGACAAGCTGCCCGAGCCCATCTTCACTCCCTCGACGAAGGCGGAAGTGGGCGAACACGACATCAATATCGATTTTGATGATACCGCAGCGCGCATCGGCCGCCCCATGGCGGAGAAGATCCGGGACCTGAGCCTGACCATCTACCAGGAGGGGGTTGCGC
The DNA here is from genome assembly GCA_913060435.1 of uncultured Desulfococcus sp. GTDB lineage: Bacteria > Desulfobacterota > Desulfobacteria > Desulfobacterales > Desulfococcaceae > Desulfococcus. The sequence goes on along the minus strand of CAJXSB010000021.1, from coordinate 6,944 downwards.
ATGCGGAGAGCAAGGGGATCATCATCGCCGATACGAAGTTTGAATTCGGGATCGTCGACGGCGAGGTAATCCTGATCGACGAAGTCCTGACGCCGGACTCCTCCCGGTTCTGGCCCAAGGCCGCCTACGCCCCCGGCGGTGCTCAGCAGAGCTACGACAAGCAGTATGTCAGGGATTACCTGACCTCCATCACCTGGAACAAGCAGCCGCCAGGGCCGAACCTCCCGGCCGAGGTCATCCAGGGCACCCAGCAGAAATATCTGGAGGCCCTCGTCGCACTCACGGGAAGGCCCTATGAACTATAGCCTGGCCCCGGTGCCGCTGGCGGAAATCGACCTTCAGGACACCGCGTTCCAGATTTCAACGGATCCGGATGTCTCGGGGCTTGCCGCATCCATTGATGCGCTGGGTCTCCTGGTGCCGCCCATCCTCCACCGGGTCGACGGCCGGTGCGTCATCATCAGCGGCTTCCGTCGGATCGCGGCTTGCCATGCCCTCGGTTGGACCACCGTCACCGCCAGGTGCCCCAGCGCCTCGACCAGCGCGTCGGCCCTGGCGGGTGCCGCCGTGGCGGAGAATGCCCTGCAGCGCCCCCTCAACCTGATTGAAACATCCCGGGCCCTGGCGCTGCTGGCGCCGCACTTCAACAGCCATGCAGAACTCTCCGCGGCATCCGAAGTCTTCGGCATACCGGAAAACCCGGCCATGATCCAAAAGCTGCTCCCTCTCTGCCGCCTCCCGCAGGAGATGCAGGCGGCCATCCTCGACGGAACCCTCTCCCTGGCGATGGTCCAGGAGCTCGGGCGTCGCCCTCTCCCGGCCGGGAAAGTGCTGTCAGCGCTTTTCATGGCCCTGAAGATGAGCCTGAGCAAGCAGCGGGAGGTGCTGACACTGATCGAGGAGGTTTGCCACCGGGAGGCGACGACCGTTGCGGATCTGCTCATGGAACCGGTGTTCGCCGACCTTATAAAGGATCCGTCCATCGATGGGAACGTGAAGGCCGCGCGCCTGCGCAGCCTGCTCAAGCAGCGCCGCTATCCCGCTGTCCACGCGGCAAAGGAAAAGGCGGACGCCCTCATCAGGGCACTCAAGCTCACGGGCCCCATGACATTGACCCCCCCAAAGGACTTCGAAGGCATGAACTTCACGCTCACCATGCGATTTCAGAGCCTCGACGAACTGAAACATCTTCATCAGCGCCTCCACCACCTCCTGGACCGCCCTGAACTGGCACAGCTCCTCTCCAAAGACCTTTAGGAATTCCCTTCCTATCCATCGATATCACCGTTCCATCCGGTTGACATTCAAGCACCATAAAACTCCATAATTGTTCAATATATTATTGATGCTATAATCAGTTGGATACCCATATTTTATCTATACTTTTTATTTTTTTCATTTATTTTTAATTTATAAATATTTTTTTCTTGACTAATTTTTTATTATAATTCATAGTCCACTAAAACAAATAAATGAGATTCAGTAAATTATGGGAATACAGGAGCGGAAAAAGCGGGAGAAGGAGCGACGGCGGCAGCAGATCATGGTTGCCGCCAAACGAGTCTTCTCCACCAAAGGCTTCAGCAAGGCGACCATGGAGGACATCGCCACGGAAGCGGAGCTGAGCCCCGGCACCCTCTACCTCTACTTCAAGAACAAAGATGAACTCTTCTCCTCGCTTTCGATCCGTATTCTCCAGTACCTCAACATCCGGCTCGAGCACGTTGCCAACAACAAGAAGCAGTTGACCGTCGACCAGAAGATAGAGGCCCTTCGAGAAGCAATGCACGATGTCTACAAATTCGACCCCCTGATGCTCATCAACATGTTTCACCTGCAGTCGAGTGAAACCTTGAAGAACCTCTCTCCCGACCTCATTGCCGAGATCAAGCAGTTGTCCAAGAATTCGCTGGCTATCATCGCCCGCCTGTTCGACGAGGAGATCCATGCCGGCGCCGTCATCGACAAGCCTGCCATGGTTCTCGCGGATATCATCTGGTCGATGTTCTCCGGCATCGTCCTCTGGGAAGAAAGCAAGAAGATGATCGAAGGCGACAAGGATTTTTTGGAGAAAACCCTCGATACGGCATTTGATATTTTCCGCCGGGGGATCAAAACAAAACTGTTAAAAAAAACCTTGTGAAAGGGGGGAGAAAAAGGGCGTTCAAGAGAAGAATGGAAAGCCGGCAACCGATCATTGCAGAAGTCAAGAAACCTTCAACATAAATCAAGGGTCAAACAAAGGAGGCAATGAGTATGACTGAACAAATGCAAAAAGAACCCGCACAGGCGTGGATCACGACCTTTGCAGGAACGGCAATCAACCTCTGTCTGGGCATTCTTTACGCCTGGAGCATCTGGAAATCGGCTCTCGTCAACACGGACAAGGCGGGTGAAATCATGACCGGCGTCAACGAGGGATGGGCTTATCTCAACAACGCGCAGGCGTCCACACCGTTTTCCCTGTGTGTCATCATTTTCGCCCTTCTGATGATCCCGGGCGGAAGGATCCAGGACAGAATCAGCCCTAAATTCGGCGCGACCCTGGGCGGCCTCTGCCTGGCCGTCGGGTGCATCATCGCCGGCCTCATGAAGAGCTACGCCGGACTGATCATCGGCTTCGGCATCCTCGGCGGTGTCGGCATGGGGATCGGCTACGCCGCGCCGACGCCCGCTGCGCTCAAATGGTTCGGCCCCCACCGCCGCGGTCTGGTGGCCGGCCTCGTTGTCGGCGGATATGGCGGTGCAGCCCTCTACATCGGCGCACTGGGACAATGGCTTATTGACAATTACGGCATCACCGGCAGCTTCGTGGGACTCGGCGTCTTCTTCGCCGTGGTCGTCATCATCGCGGGCCAGCTCCTGAAAACCCCGCCCGCCGGATATGTTCCGTACACACCGCCCCAGAAGGCCACGGCAGGACCGTCAAAAACCACCAAGCATGACTGGGATGCCAGGGATATGTTCAAGACATGGCAGTTCTATGCGCTGGTCCTCATGTTCATCCTCACGACCCAGTCCGGCCTCCTGATCATCGCCAACGCCAAGGGCCTGATGGTGAAAGCCGCCAAAGACCTGCCGTTCTTCATGGCCAATGCCTGGATCCTGGTCTCCTACGGCGGTCTGGTCAACGCTTCCGGCCGTGTGGGAACGGGCTGGTACTCCGACAAGATCGGCCGCGTCAACGCCTATACCATCAACTGCGGCGTTTCCGCCCTCTGCATGTTCATGCTGCCCTACGTCATCGCCTCGCAAAGCGTCCTGCTGCTCTTCATCGTGGTCGGCGTCGGCTACTGGCAGTATGGCGGGGGCCTCTCCCTGATGCCGTCCTTCACGGCGGACTTCTACGGCCCCAAGAACCTGGGCTTCAACTATGGCCTGGTCTTCATCGGCTGGGGTCTCGGCTTCTTCATGGCGCGCCTCGGGGGCACCATCGAGGATATCACCGGAAGCCTCGCATACGCCTTCTACATCTCCGGCGCACTGCTGGTTGTAGCGGTCATTCTGGCGCGGGTCACCAAGCGACCGAGCTGGGAAAAGTTTTCAGCGGCCATGAGCGAAGCATAGATCCGATTCCATGCAGATAAATTGTTGTATACAATTTTCAGAATCATAAAAAATTACAGCTCGGACATGGGAGGTGATAAATCTAAAAACTCAACATGTTGACCTCATCCACAACAGACTGATTTACGGCAGCATTTTACGGCAACAATCATAAACAGCACTCAAGGAGAAAAACCATGGCCGAAAAGACTGATGTATCCGAAGCCCAGATTGCGTCTCACTGGAAAGAAGAGGATTACTATCCCCCGTCAGCGAAGTTCATCGCCCAGGCTAACATGACCGACGAGGGCATCTATGAACGCTTCGCCCTGGAGAATGTGCCGGACTGCTTCAAGGAGTACGCCGACCTCCTTGACTGGTACAAATACTGGGATGAGATCCTCGACACCAGCGACGCCCCCTGCTACAAGTGGTTCAAGGGCGGGCTCATCAACGCCAGCTACAACTGCGTCGACCGCCATCTGGCGAAGAACCGGAACAAAACCGCCATCCATTTTGTTCCGGAGCTCGAAGAGGAGAAGGTCGACCACGTCACCTATCAGGAGCTCTGGGTCCGGGTCAACGAATTCGCCGCGCTGCTGCAGGACTTCTGCGGCCTGAAAGCCGGCGACCGGGTCACGCTCCACATGCCCATGTCGGCGGAGCTGCCCATCACCATGCTGGCCCTCTGCCGCCTCGGCGTCATCCACTCCCAGGTCTTCGGCGGTTTCTCCGGCAAGTCCTGCGCCGACCGGATCGTCGACTCGGGCAGTGAAGTGCTGATCACCATGGACGCCTACTACCGGGGAGGAAAGCTCCTTGACCACAAGATCAAAGCCGACGAGGCCTGCGAGGAAGCCGCCAAACAGGGTCAGACAGTGAAAAAGGTCCTGGTCTGGCAGCGGTATGCCGGGAAACACTCCGCCGAGACCCCCATGGTCGAAGGCCGCGATTTTGCCGTCAACGAACTCCTGAAAAACTACTACGGCAAGCGGGTCGAACCGGTCAAGATGCCCGCCGAGGCCCCGCTCTTCCTCATGTACACCTCCGGCACCACCGGCAAGCCCAAGGGCTGCCAGCACGGCACCGGCGGCTACCTGGCCTATGTTACAGGGACCTCCAAATACGTTCAGGACATCCATCCCGAGGACGTCTACTGGTGCATGGCCGACATCGGCTGGATCACGGGCCACTCCTACATCGTCTACGGGCCGCTGGCATTGGGCGCCTCATCGGTCATCTATGAAGGGATTCCCAACTACCCGGATGCCGGCCGCTGCTGGCGGATCGCCCAGGACCTGGGGGTCAACATCTTCCACACCGCCCCCACCGCCATCCGGGCGCTCCGCAAGATCGGGCCGGACGAGCCGGCGAAATACGATTATGAGTTCAAGCACATGACCACCGTGGGAGAGCCCATCGAGCCCGAGGTATGGAAATGGTACTACAATGTCGTCGGCAAGGGCAAGGCCGCCATCGTGGACACCTGGTGGCAGACGGAAACCGGCGGCTTCCTCTGCAGCACGCTCCCCGGCCTGAGAGCCATGAAGCCCGGCAGCGCCGGCCCCGGCATGCCCGGCATCCATCCCATCGTCCTGGACGACGAGGGCAAGGAAGTGCCCGACGGTCAGGGCAAGGCCGGCAACATCTGCATCCAGAACCCCTGGCCCGGCATGTTCCAGACCATCTGGGGCGACCGCGACCGTTTCGTGCGCCAGTATTTCGAGCGGTACTGCAAGGATCCCAACAGCAAGGACTGGAGAGACTGGCCCTACCTGACCGGTGACGCCGCCATCATTGCCGAGGACGGATACGTCCGGATCCTGGGCCGCATCGATGACGTTATCAACGTCTCCGGCCACCGCCTGGGCACCAAGGAGCTCGAGTCTGCGGCCCTGGTCGTCGAGGAGATCGCCGAGGCCGCCGTCGTGCCGGTCAAGCACGACATCAAGGGCGTGGAGCCGGATATGTATGTCGCCCTGAAGCCCGGGTATGAAGCCAGCGACGCCATTGCCGACAAGGTGCAGAAGGCCCTGGTCGAAGAGATCGGCCCCATTGCCAAGGCCCGCAAGGTCTGGATCGTGCCCGATATGCCGAAAACCCGTTCCGGAAAGATCATGCGCCGTATCCTCGCGGCCATCTCCAACGGCACGGATGTGGGCGACACCATGACCCTGGCGAATCCCGAGGTGGTGGAGGCCATTAAGAAGATGGCATAACCGGCCTGTCAGGCCTCCTGCTGCAGCATCGCATCTGCGGCGGGAGGCCTCCCCGGAAAAAAAGGGTTGTATTCACCCGGAACATTTGATACATATTTAATAACTTGAAGCGGTTCGAGGCAGGGGGTGCTCCTCCTGCCTTCTTCATGCCCAGGTTCATAAACAGATTCATAAACAGACCCATAAATGGATCCATCAACGGATCCATAACGCCAGCGAAGACGGTTGAATTGTGGAAGCCCCATTGCCTGTGCCGTATCTGATCGACCTCTCCCACTGGGCGATAGATGACGTGGTATCGTTTGTCATCGCCTCTCTGCTCGCCGTCATGGTCAATGCCGAAGGACAGGCGTTCATGGCGACCGCCATGGGGGATGTTCACACCGACCGCAGCCGCCGCCTCCATTTCAATGCATTCCTTCATTTGGATATTCTTGGATCCATCGCCTTTCTCATCGCCGGCTTTGGATGGCCGAAGCGGGTCGAGATCGACGCGACGCGGTTTTCCAATCCTAATCTCGGCACCATCCTGACCCGGTTCGGCGGCCCCGTGGCCAATTTCCTCATGGCGGGGATTGCCGGCTCCATTGTCTGGGTCATGACGCGATGGGGCGCCCAGGACAGGGTCTTTACCATGGTCGCCATCGTCAATGTCACCACGGCCGTCTACCATCTGATCCCGGTGCCGCCCCTTGCCGGCGCCAGCCTCTTCGAAACGTTCCTGGAACGGCGGAGGCCCTACGGTGCCATCTTCCGGCGCATCGGCCCGTGGATCCTGATCGGCGTGTTCCTCCTGGAGCGGTTTTCTGGATGGAAGCCCATCAGCAGCCTCCTCAATCCGTGGGTAAAACACGCCTTCCATTTCATCATCAATGCCTGACGGCGGGTCATGCGTCGGGAAGATTTCTTTCTTGACCGCGTCTATTCTTTTGATTATTTTCATAAAGCACTTTTCAAGTTCGGCGACGACGGCGTCCTAAGGCATCGCAACAAAGGCCTGAACCCATATTTCACATAACGCAAGGAGGTCTCTCATGGCAGTGATAACTATTTCCAGGCAGTTCGGCGCAGGCGGAAAGACGTTGGGGCAGCTGATCGCAAAGAAGCTGAACTACACTCTCGTCAGTGAGGAAATCATTGAAAAAGTGGCGGAAAAAGCAAAAGTCTCCGTCGATTGGG
>CAJXSB010000020.1 GCA_913060435.1 uncultured Desulfococcus sp. | reverse complement strand
TGACCCGCCACACCCTCGAGGAAAACCGCCGGCGGCGGCTCAGGATCCTCCTCGTGGAGGATGACGTGGTCAACCGCAAAGTGGCCCGCACCCTCCTGGAGCGGCTCGGTCTGCGCCCGGATACGGCCGCAAACGGGAGCCAGGCCCTCGCCGCCGTCGAAGCCCAGCATTACGAACTAATCCTGATGGACTGCGTCATGCCGGTGATGGACGGTTTTGACGCCACGCGAAGGATCCGCGAAAAGACCGACCTCCCCCAGATGCCCATTATCGCCATGACGGCCCACACCGGCAGGGAGATCGAGGAGAAATGCCGAGCATCCGGCATGAACGACTGCGTCTCAAAGCCCCTCACCGCAGTGCAGCTCACGGGGCTGATCGACCAATGGACCCGCATGCGCGGCAGCGCCGAAATCATGGAGCTGCCCCAGATCCCCGTCCCCCCCCAGGCGGTCTTCGACAAGGCCGGGCTCATCCACCGGTTGATGGGCGACGAGGGCTTCGCCCGGGAGCTCACGGTGGAGTTTCTCCGCGATCTGCCACGGCGCCGTGCGCTTTTGGCATCGGCCGCCGCGGACCGGGACGCCGAAGCCGTCCGCCTCGAAGCCCATTCCCTCAAGGGATCGGCCAGGAGCCTCTCCGCCCCGGCGCTCCAGGAGATCGCCTCCCGCATCGAGACCGCCGCCGCCGACGGGAAAACAGAAGCCGTCCAGCGCATGCTCCGCGACCTCGACACCCAGATCCAGCATTTTAAAAACGCCCTGATCCTGTCGAAGCTGATATCCCTGGACGACTGCTGAACCCGCCGGCCCTGCGCTCGGCCGCCCGGCTTTACACGTTGTAAAGGAACTCGACACCCCGGCCCGCCGGGACGCCTTCCCACCCCTGCCATCAGCGCCGTATCCAAGCGGCTCCCAAGAGCAACGAGACCCCTCAATATTGGCATGTCGTTTGCTGTACCCTTCTGCAGCCCCCCAGGGCGGCGCGGTGGAGGGTCATCCCCCGCAGCACGCAACCGTTGGTGAAGGCAGGAGCAATGGTGAAACGCCCGCTGCACATACTGATTGCCGACCGCAACCCCCATGTCCGGGAGTTCATCAAGCGCGAAGCCGCCGCCGACGGCCACCGCATCGACGCCGCCGAAAACGGACGGGAGCTCCTCCGGTGGATATACCGGGACGAAACCATCGACCTGATCATTTTAGACCCGGACCTTCCGGATGCCCAGGAATCGTCCATGCTGGCCCGGCTCCAGGACCGTCTGCCATGCATCCCGGTAGTCTTCCATGCCTTTCTGTCGGACGACCCGAACCGGCTCAACATCATCAATGCCGTTGCCTATATCGAAAAAGGCGCCAGGAGCATCGAGCAGATCAAGACCATCATCGCCGAGATCCAGGAGAGGCGGACCGCCGCCGGAACGGATCGGAGCCCAAAAAGGAAAGAACCCGACGGATGAGATTCCCCAAGCGACGCAGGCCGTCTGAAAACCGCTATTACCAATCCCTGACCCGACGGATGGTCCTCATCATCATCTTCGTGTCGATCACCCCGATGATCCTGGTCAGCGGCTTCATCCTGAGCGAGTTCCGGACCTCCTACCAGGCGAAAATCTACGATCATCTGGGAGAACTCGTGCTGAAGAAGAAACAGAACATCGACAGCTTCCTATGGGAAAAGCTGAGCGACATCCGCTACGTGGCGGCAACCAACAGCTATCAGGACCTGGTCTACGAAGACTTTATCCAGGAGGAGCTGCACATCCTGAGACGGGAATTCGACACGGTCTTTGAAGACCTGGGCGTGGTGAACGCAGATGGTCTCCAGTTGGCCTACGCCGGCCCCTTCGAGCTGGAATACGCGGATTATTCCAAGGCGGAATGGTTCACCTCGGCCATTCAGACCGAGTACCATATCAGCGATGTCTTCACGGGCCTACGGGGAAAACCCCACTTCATCGTCACGGTCCGAAACATCTGGGAGGGAAAGCACTGGATTCTCCGGGCCACCATCGATTTCCTCTCCTTCAACACCCTCCTGGAAAAGCTCCGGATCGGGCAGACCGGGTTTGCCATTATCCTGAACCAATATGGTGAATACCAGACCAAACCATTTTTCAAAAACATCAAAATCAACAACAAGAACCTCTATCAGTTCATGAAGCAGTCGCAGCAGACGCCCAAAGGGGTTCATATCGTCGAACGAAAAGAACCTGACGGCCAGCGGAACATCTATGTGGGCTCCTTTCTCAAGGGCGGAGAATGGCTCCTCGTCTACCAGCAGAACAAGGACGACGCCTTCTCGGATCTCCGGCACGCACAGAACATCGCCCTCATTATCATCGTGGTCAGCGCCCTTATCATCATTGCCATGGCCGTGCTCCTGTCGATGAAGATGGTCGCCCGGATCCAGGTCTCCGACCGGGAAAAAGAGATCATGAACCAGCAGGTCATCGAGACCGGCAAACTGGCATCCATCGGAGAGCTTGCCGCCGGGATCGCCCATGAAATCAATAATCCCGTTGCCATCATGGTGGAGGAGGCCGGGTGGATCGAAGACCTCCTGGCGGAGGAGGATCTGGCATCGTGCGAGAACCTTACGGAATTTCAGCGGGCGCTCCACCAGATCCGGATGCAGGGGAGGCGGTGCAAGGAGATCACCCACAAGCTGCTCAGCTTCGCGCGGAAGACCGATTCCTCGGTCCAGGATGTCCAGGTCAACGACCTGATCACGGAGGTCGTCAATCTCTCGGTCCAGAAGGCCAAATACGCCAACGTCGACATCGTCACCGACCTCGACCCGTCGCTCCCCGCCATTCAGATGTCCTACACCGAGGGCCAGCAGGTGATGCTCAACCTGATCAACAACGCGCTCTATGCCCTCGAATCGAAGGACGGCCGGGGCCGCGTCGAGGTCCAGACCCGACGAAACGCAGGGGACATTCACATCGACGTCATCGACAACGGCACCGGCATTCCCGCTGCGATCCTGCCGCGAATATTCGACCCGTTCTTCACCAGCAAGCCCGTCGGCAAAGGCACGGGGCTCGGTCTCTCTATCTGCTACGGCATCATCAACAAGCTCGGCGGAGAAATCGATGTCGAAAGCGAGCAGGATCGGGGCACCCATTTCCAGATCCGCATTCCAACGGCGCCGTCCGAAAAGCCGGGGACGGATGCCTGCGGCGATGGGATGGCGGTGGAAAAAACGGCGTAACCATCCCCAGGAGAAGACCATGTCCAATCATTCAACACGCCATGCACCGACACACGGGGAGCAAATCCGGCTGCTTCTGGTGGACGACGAAGTGGGCTACCTCAACGTTCTGGCCAACCGTCTCGGCAAAAGGCGCCTCGACGTCGTCAAGGCCCGCAGCGGGTGCGAGGCCATCCAGGCCGTTCGCCGGCAGGACTTCGATGTGGCGGTGCTGGACCTTCTGATGGAGGATATGGACGGCATTGAAGTACTGAAGATCCTGAAAAAAATGGATCCCGACCTGAAGGTGGTCATGCTCACCGGGCATGGTTCGGAAAAGGCATCCAAGGAAGGCATGCGCTGCGGTGCCTCCGATTACCTGACCAAACCATGCGAACTGGAGGAGCTTCTGGAAAAAATAAGAGAGGCCTATCGGCAGAAACAGCGGACCTGAAACCGCCGCCGGTATTTTTCACGGCAATCACGACGCGCCGAAATCCGACAAATCCCCGGGGCCCCTGTTCAAAACGGCGCCGCCCTGGTAGACTGACGTACCGGGGCGTTTTCGCCGCCGGGGAGGGCTTCGGGCTGCGGCGCATTCAACAGCGAGGACGCAACGATGGTGAAAAACAAAAATGTACAGCTCGGCTTTGCAATTTTTCTTGGTTTGATCATCTTTTTCCTGCCCCGCCCCGAAGGCACCCAGTTCCGCATCATCGGCGACGGGGGGCGGATTCTCATGCAACATCTCTCCCAGTATTTTACCGTGGTGACCGGCGAGGACAAGGCCGACGGCTACATCCTCAAGGCCAACCATCCGGGGGCCCCGGAGGCCCGGCAGACCTTCATCGCCCAGAAGGCCGCGGAGCTCGACCTTCCGGAGGCCTCGGTGGAATACGTCGACGGCCTCTCGCCCAGAGGCAAACGGTTTCTGGTGGTGCTGGCGGTGCTGGTCTTCATGTTCGTTGCCGAGCCGATCCCCCTGGAGATCACCGCCATCTGCATCGGCGTCTTCCTGGTGGTCATGGGCATCGCCGACGTCAAGACCGCCTGGGCCCCCTACATGCATCCCGTGGTCGTCTTCATCATGTGCTGCCTGATCTTCGCCATCTCCCTCGACAAGGCCGGCATCACCAAGCGCCTCGGCTATTTCATCATCAAGAAGGCGGGAGACTCCGTCACCCGGTTCACCTTCATCATCGCCATCGGCCTCGGGCTCGCCTCGTCGGTGATGCACGATGCGGCCGCCTGCGCCGTCGGCATCGTCACCATGCTCCCCCTCATGCGGGCGGCCGGCATCGAGCCCCATACCAACACGGCCAGGTTCATGATGCTCTCCCTCCCCTTTGCCTGCTCCGCCGGGGGCATGGGGACCCTCATGGGCGGCGGCCGCTGCATGGTCGCAGCCGCCTTTCTCAAGGAGTTCACCGGCATCGAAATCACCTTCTTCGACTGGATCAAATACTGCATGCCCGCCGCCGTGGTCACGGTGCCGGCGGCGGTGTACATCGTCTACCTGGTCTTCCGGCCGGATCCAAAATTCAAGCTGCCCCAGTTCGACGAAGAGCTCGGGCCGCTGACAGCGCTGGAGAAGAAGGCCCTCACCGTCATCGGAGCGGTCTTTGTCCTCTGGCTCACCAAGGGCATCCACGGCATCCACTACTCGGTGACCGGCATGCTCGGCGTCGGCGCCCTGGTCCTCACGGGCGTCCTCAAATGGGATGACATCCAGGAAAACATGGAATGGGGAACCGCCCTGTTCATCTTCGGGGGCGGCATCTCCCTGGGGCTCGCCATGGGCTACTCCGGGGCGGCCGACTATTTCGCCCACCTCTTCTTCCCCCTGGTCCAGGGCGGCGGATGGCTCCTGCTCTTCGTCGGGGTCGGCGTCTTCGGGGCCCTGGTCACCAACGCCATGGCCAACGTCGCGGCGGCGGCGCTGATTCTCCCCATCGTCATTCCCATGGCCCAGCTGGAGGGCGTTGACCCCACGGTGCTCGCCCTCTGTCTGGGGACGGCCACCTCTTTCGCCATGCTCCTGGTGATCGGCTGCCCGCCCAACGCCATCGCCTACAGCTACCGGTATTTCAAATCGGCCGATCTCACCAAGGTGGGGGCGGTGGCCACGCCGATTCTGCTGGCACTGCTCATCCTGGTGGCCGCCACCTGGTGGAACATCCTGGGGCTGGTGTAGCAGATGAGCGCAGCAGAAACCGCCGCACTGGGGAATATTCAGCTGCTCCTCGTCGACGACGAGGCTTTTTTCCGGAGCACGCTGAAAAAGAGGCTCCAGAAGCGGGGCATCACCCTCCTGGAGGCCGAGAGCGGCGAGGCCGGACTCGCCATTCTCGACGTGCATCCGGTCCACATCGTCATTTCGGACGTCAAGATGCCGGGCATGGGCGGGCTGGCGTTTCTGGAGCGCGTCAAGGCCGATTACCCAGAAATTGAGGTCATCCTCCTGACGGGGCATGCAACGACCGCCGACGGGGTCTCCGGCATCAAGGCGGGGGCATTCGACTATCTCACGAAGCCCATCGAATTCGACCATCTCATCAGCAAGATCCAGCAGGCCTACAGCCTGATCCTCCGCCGGGAGGAGCAGCGGCGGGAGGCCGAACTCCGCGAAAGGATGGAGCGGCAGATGATTCTCACCGAGCGCCTGGCCGCGCTGGGAACCCTGGCAACCGGGGTGGCCCACGAAATCAACAACCCCCTCGCCATCATCCGGGAATCGGCCGGATGGATGGAAATGATCCTTGCAAAGCCCGAAATGGCGGACGCGCCGCGCAAGGCCGATTTTGAAAAGGGGCTCGACAGGATCGAAAAGGCCGTGGAGCGGGCCCGACGGATCACCCACCAGCTTCTGGAGTTTGTTCAGAAGCCCGAAAAAAAAGCATCGGAAACAGACCTGGCGGTGCTGATGGCGGAGTCCGCCGAACTGGTCCGCCGGGAGGCGGCCAACCACGGGGTGGAGATTGCCTTCGACCGCCGGGAGGCGGTGGCGCCGATTCTTTCCGACCCATACCAACTGCGGCAGGTGATGCTCAACTTGATCACCAACGCCATCCACGCCTCGGAGAAAAACGGAAGAATCACGCTGGGGCTGGAGAATGCCGGCGACGCGTTGGTCCGGTTCTGGGTGAGCGACACCGGCGCGGGTATTCCGCCGGAGAACCTTGAAAAAATATTTGAACCCTTCTTCACCACCAAAAGCCCCGGCAAAGGCACGGGGCTCGGCCTGTTCGTCACCCGGGGCATCGTGGCGCGTCTGGGCGGGGCCATCGAGGTCGACAGCGCCCTCACCCGGGGGACGACCTTCCGGGTGACCCTCCCCCGAACCCTTCTTCCCCCGGCGGCGGAGCTGCCCTCCCCCGAGCAGAAGCGCCAGGGGATGTTTGCCAGACTGACCCAGGCATTATCCAAGGAGAAAGAATAAGATGATCAAAATTCCAACCCGCATACTCGTTGTGGATGATGAAAAAGACTTTGTCGAAATGCTCTCCCTCCGGCTCGAGGAGAGTGGAGAAAAGGTGAGCGTCGCCTATGACGGCCAGGAGTGCCTCGACGCCCTGGCCCAGCAGTCGAACGACATCGATGTGGTGATCCTCGACATCCGGATGCCGGGCATGGACGGCATCGACGTCCTCCGGGAAATCAAGAAGCGCTTTCCCCTGATCGAGGTGATCATGCTCACCGGCCACGGCACCACCGAGAGCGCCGTGGCGGGCATGAAGCTCGGTGCATACGACTATCTCCTCAAGCCGGCCGATTTCGAGGAGCTTTCCAGAAAACTCGAAGGGGCCCGAAAACGCAAGGACGAACAGGAGGAGCGGATCCGGCAGGCGGAGGCCAAGCTGCTGGTCCGCAGGACCGGAGGCGCGTAACCCGGATCCGGGGCGCCTATGGGAGACGGTCCGACGCCGTCTCCCTGCCTGGAAGCGTCGTGTCTTCCCTCTCCTTCCGGGCGATGCCTTGCCGGACATCGCCGATTCCGCTATACTTCCGGAAAGCCGCCGGCAGCGCATAGGCCGCCTGCCGGACATCGGCACGACCCCCCAGAAAGAAGGAGAGCGCCATGGCACGACATCTGGTCCTCGTCGGCGGCGGCCACGCCCACCTGACCGTACTCAAGCACCTGGACCGGTTCACCCGCGGCGACAGGCAAGCCACCGTCATCAGCCGAAGCGCCTACCATTATTATTCGGGCATGGGGCCGGGGATGCTTTCGGGGGCCTACCGCCCCCGGGAGATTCGATTCCACGTCCGGAAGATGACCGAAGACCGCCGGGGCCGGTTTGTCGAGGACAGCGTCGTCCGGGTCGATCCCCGGGAGCGGGTCCTCTACCTGAAGCGGGGCGCCCCCGTCAGCTATGATGTCGTCTCCTTCAACACCGGAAGCACCGTTGCATTCGACGCGCCCCGCGCCACCGGGCGCGCGACGGCGTTCCCGGTGAAGCCCATCGAGAACCTGCTGGCCGCCCGCGAAGCGGTGCGGCGGCGCGCCGGGAGGGGCCCCCTGACCCTCTGTGTTGCCGGCGGAGGCCCCGCGGGGATCGAGATCGCCGCCAGCCTGCGCTCCCTGGTCCGGCAGGAAGGCGGACGGGCGGAGATCCTCCTGGTGGCCGGCGACCGCCTCCTCTCCCACATCGACAACCGCCGGCTGCGGGCGTGCGTGGCCCGGGAGCTTGGCCGCCAGGAGGTCACCCTGGTCGAAGGGAAGCGGCTCCTGGCCGCAGCGGACGGATCGGTGGCCCTCTCCGACGGGTCGTCCATCCGCGCCGACATGACCCTGCTGGCGACGGGAACACGACCGTCGCGGCTCTTCCGGGACTCCGGCCTTACCACCGGCGTCGACGGCGGCCTTCTGGTGGACGAAACCCTCCGCGCCGTCGACCACCCCGACATGTTCGGCGGCGGCGACTGCATCACCTTCGCCCCAAAGCCCCTCGACAGGGTCGGGGTGCACGCCGTACGAGAAAACCCGATCCTGATGCACAACCTGGCCGCCGCCGTGGCGGGACGAACGGAATTCCGGAAATACACGCCCCAGCGCGCCTACCTCCTGATCCTGAACATGGGCGACGGCCGGGGCGTTTTTTTCCGGAACGGTCTGGTCTGGTGCGGCCGGGCGGCCTTCCGCCTCAAGGATTACATCGACCGGCGGTTCATGAAACAATTCCAGGTCAGCGGCGAGGCCGGTTGACGCGGCTGCCGCCGGCTCCCTGCAGCACCGGCCGGCGGCTATGCACCGCTATGCCGTCTGGGCCGAGACCTGCTCTGCCGCCGGCTTCTCGGCTCTGGCGCGGCTTGCCGCCCGTTTCCGCCGGGGTGCCGCCGCCGGGGCCCTGGAGATGTCGATGTAGAAGGATATCGCCATGAAGAGCATCAATATCATGAACGGAAAGGAGACCACGAAAGAGACGGTCTGAATCGCCTTCAGGCCGCCGGCCACCAGGAGCATCGCCGCAATGCTCGAGCAGACGAGGCCCCAGAAGATCTTGAGCCCGGTCTTCGGCTCCAGGCTCCCGCCCGATGTCATCATCCCCACCACGAAGGTGGCCGAGTCGGCCGACGTGATGAAAAAGATGGAGACGATGATCATGGACATCAGCGAGAGGAAGGCGCCGATGGAGAAATTATCGAACAGGGCGAAGATGGCGGCGGTCACGTCCTTGAAGGTGGCGTCCGCGATGCCCGGCGCACCGTTGAGCTCCATGAAGATGGCGGTGCCGCCCAGGATGTTGAACCAGATAGCGCAGAGCAGGGTCGGGGCGAGCAGGGCGCCCAGGACGAACTCTCGAATCGTCCGGCCCCTGGAGATCCGGGCGATGAAGACGCCCACGAAGGGTGCCCAGGTGAGCCACCAGGCCCAGTAGAAAATGGTCCAGGCGCCCGACCAGTCATACCCGGTATGCTTGGCCACGGCGCCGTTGGCGTCGACGAAAAAGCTGAGCCAGACGATATTCTGCAGGTAGTTGCCGATGGACTCGACGGTGGAGTTGAGGATGTAGCGGGTCGGCCCCATGATCAGCACCAGGAGCATGAGCCCGAAGGCCATCACCATGTTGGTGTTGCTGAGCCACTTGATGCCCCGCTTGATGCCGGTGACGGCTGAAGTAATGTAGAGGACGGTGACGACGGCGATGACCACGATGGAGACCGACGTTCCCTTGCCGATCCCGTAGAGCAGATCGAGCCCCGTGGTCACCTGCATGGCGCCCAGGCCCAGGGAGGTGGCCACGCCGAAGAGCGTCGTCACGACCGCCAGGGCGTCAATGGCCTTGCCCGGCGTTCCCTGGGCGGCCGCCGCCCCGATGATCGGGGTCAGGGTGGCGCTGATCAACCCGGGATACCCTTTCCGGAACTGGAAATATGCCAGCACCATGGCCACGACGGCATAGCAGGCCCAGGGATGGAGCCCCCAGTGAAACACCGCGGTCCGGAGGGCCTCGGCCGCGGCCGCCTGGGTCTTGGGTTCGGCAAAGGGGGGGCCGGCAAAATGGTAGATGGGCTCCGCCACGCCCCAGAAGACCAGGCCGATGCCCATCCCCGCGGCGAAAAGCATGGCGAACCACGCCATGAGGCTGAACTCCGGCTTTTCATCGTCCTTTCCCAGCCGGATCTTTCCAAAATGCGAAAAGGCCATGCCGAGGCAGAAGACCACGAACCCGGCCACGCAGGTCATGTAGGCCCACCCGAAATTGGCAATAAAGAATTTGAAGATCTTGTCGAAAAGCGCCTTCATCTGCTCCGGGGAGGCCATGGTCATGAAGACGAAGGCCAGGCAGCAGACGGCCGAGGTGACGGCCACCGTCTTGTCGATGGTGTTGTCTTTCATCCCTCTTCCTTCCTGTTGTTGGATGTGTTGTATCACGCAGGCCGCGAACCATCCGGCACATCCGGCGGCGGCCATATTGATCACCGGCTCTTTCCAGGGGAACCTACGTCATCACCCTCCGGATGCTATCAAAACCCGTACCAACGACAAATTTTTTTCAATATACTGGAATCAAAGGAAAAACACGTTTTCTACCGCAGCTGGGACCAGGGAATATAGGACATAAATGTCCTAATATCGGAACCGACATCCGAACAACCAATCGATTTCACATTGTTTTGAAGCATTAAGACAAAAATGTCCTTTTTTAAGACTAAACTATCCCATAGGCTTTCATCTTCCGTTGCAGGGTTTTGTAATTGAGGTGCAGCGCCGCAGCGGTTTTTCCCCGGTGCCATCGGTGCCGCTCCAGGGCGTTCATGAGGATCTGCTTCTCGAAGGCCTTCACCCGATCCCGGAATCCCTCGGGCCGGGCCGGCTCTTCGGAAGGCCGTTCGGCCTCGGCGCCGCCGGTCGCTATTCTTCCCGTCAGGTCGAGCTCCCCCAGCGTCAGATAGGTATGAAGGGCGTTCTGGAGCTCACGGACATTGCCGGGCCAGGGGTAGTTTTCCATGGTCTCCCGGACCCCGGCGCTGACATGCGCGGGCGCCGCCCCGGCGCCGGCCTGGGCCGACAGAAAATGATCGATCAGGAGCGGGATATCCTCCCGCCGCTTTCGAAGCGGGGGAATCGTTATGGGCAGGATGCGGATCCGGTAGAAGAAATCCTCGCGCATCCGGCCCTGCTTGACCAGGCCGACGAGATCCCGATTGGTGGCGGCGATCACCCGGAAATCGCTTTTTTGGACTGTACCTCCCCCCAGCGGGGTGTATCCGGCCCCGTCAAGGACGCGGAGCAGCTTGACCTGCATGTCCGGGGAGATCTCGCCGATTTCATCCAGAAAGAGGGTCCCGCCGTCGGCGGCATCGAGCAGGCCGCTTTTGTCCGTATGGGCCCCGGTGAACGCTCCTTTGAGATGGCCGAAGAATTCCCGCTCCATCAGGTCCTTGGGGATGGCCCCGCAGTTGACGGGAACGAAGGCCTTCTCCCGGCGGTCGCTCAGTCGGTGGATGGCCCGCGCGGCCAGCTCCTTGCCGGAGCCGGACTCCCCGGAGATGATCACGCTGGCGTCGCTCCCGGCGGCTTTGAGGATCAGGTCGTAGACCTGCTGCATCCCGGCGCTCTTGCCTATGATGTCCCCGAACCGGTACCGTTCGCTCATGGATGACCGCAGCCGCATGTTCTCCTTGCGAAGGTCCAGCTCGACCTCCTTGTATGCGGTCACGTCGCAGATGAACCCTTCGAGGGCCACGAGGCGGCCGTCCCCGTCAAAGACCCCCTCGCCCTGTTCATAGACCCACTTCTCCTCCCCCTTGGCGGTTCGGATGCGATAGATGAAGCTGAAAGGGCGCTTCTCGGATACGGATTTTCGAATGAGGTCGATCATGTTCGATCGGTCGTCCGGATGAACGATCCGGTGGTAGGCATTGGGTCCGGAGTCGAGGAGTTCGTGGGGTTCAAACCCCAGAAGGCGCTTGCTCCCCCGGCTGGCGAAGGCCATGGTGAACATCTCGTCGGCCCGGCAGCGGTAGACGATCCCCGGCAGGTTGTTCATGAGGGTCCGGAGCCGGCGCTCGCTCTCGACAAGTGCGTTCTCCGCGCGCTTCTTTTCCGTGATGTCGACACAGAGGGTCAGCTTGGAGACGGATCCGTCGGCATTGACGATGGGCTTGGCCATGTTGTAGTACCACCGGCCGTCGTTGGGGTTCATAAACTCCCAGCGGATGGCCTTGCCGCCGAACACCGACTGCTCCGCGCACCAGGGGCAGACCTCGTCCCGGCCGTAGAGGGCCTTGTGGCATGGCTTGCCGATCATGTCCCGGCCCTGCCGCGCCACCACCTGGCTGTTGACGAACTCGATGCGGTTGTCGGGGGAGCAGACATAGACGAGCCCGTCGAAGGCCTCGACAATGGCCTCGAAATAGGAATCGCCCTGCTTTTCCGCTCCTTTCATGCCGGATGGCTCCTTCCAGACGTCAATACAATTATTCTTTTCATTATCAAAATGATACTACCATGACTGTCCGTGGATGTCCAGGTGCGGCAAAGGCTTCGGGGAGCTCAGGCGACGGCTTTCAGGATCTCGCGCCCGGCGTTCCGGGCGCCCACGATGTTGCGGGCAGAGGGGCCGCCCCGCAGCTCCGCCAGTGCGCCGGTCACGAAAATGCGGGGATGCCAGCGGTACGCCGCATCCAGGACCGGATAGCCGCAGGCCGCGATCTCGAGCCCCAGGCCCGCCACCATCCGTTCGGTCAGAAGCCCACCCGGGCGTTCGGGGCCGAAGCCTGTGGCCAGGATGATCCGATCCGCGCTGCAGGCGCCGTCATCGGTCCCGAGCCGGATGCAGCCCGACGACCACGACGCCTTCCGGACTTCGGCGACCCGGTACTGTACCCGGCCCGCTGCCGCGAGGCGGTTGAACCGGGCGGCCGTCTCCTCGGGCACTGTCCCCCGGTGCCGTGCCCGGTCGACGATCTCCCGCCGGTGGGTATACGGCGTCTCGACATATGCTCCCAGGCATTTGGGTCCGATCCAGCAGGGGTCGAAATCCAGGTTGTTGACCCGGAGGGGATGCCGGGAGATCAGGGTGATCCGGCCCGAGCCCGCCGCCGCCAGCGCAATCGCCAGTTGAACGGCAGTGATGCCGCCCCCGAGGATCACGGTCTCAGGGAACTCCGGCATCGTCCTTCGCCGAAAAACCGGATCGAAAACGTGGTGCACCGGTGCGCCTTCTCTTCGAATCGACGCCGCCCATGCCGGCCAGCAGAGATGGTCCGTCGGCCCGACGGCCAGGGCCACGCGGCGGGCGGCAACCGGCCCGGCCGGGGTATGAACCGAAAGGCCTTCGGCGGTTTCCCGTATGTCGAGCGCTTGGGATTGGATCCGGACCGCATCGAGCCCCCGGTTCTGGATCACGTGATCGCAGTGGCGGTCGAAAAGGGCGGCGGAAGGGCGGAAATAGGGGGGGATGAAGTCGGCGTAGGGACGGCCGGCGGCGGTTCGGGCAAAGCGGTGCACCGCCAGGATATGGAGGTCGATGTTGTGGGTCGCCGGCGAGCGGAGATAGGGCATGCCGCAGGCCCGGGCCCGGCGGCGCCATGCCGTAAGCGGCGTTTTGTGGGGATCCAGCACCCGGAGCTTTTCCGGGGGGACCCCCGCCCCATGGAGGAGCAGGTTCGAAAGATAGGTTCCGTGAATGCCGCCGCCGATAATCAGCCATTCCAGCATGGCATTTCTCCTGACCGCTGCCGGGCGACGCATGCCGGTGCCGGCTTCGGGCATCGCCGCCCGCTTCCGGGGCCCCTACCCCAGCGCCCCGATGAACCGCTCCGCCGCATCTTTCACCGCCTGCCCAAAGCGCGCCTTGAAGACCTCCTGGTCGGCATCGGCGAACGCCTTGAAGTCGACGATGTCGAAGCCGTTCAGCCACTGGAGCAGCGTCAGGAGCCGCTCCTCCAGACATCGCTCCAGGGCGTGGAGATCGTCGCCGTTTTTCCGAACCAGCCCCCCGCGGGTCACCGGGGCGGCCGCCCCTTCCTGCCGGGCGGCATTATCGGCCCAGGCGATGACCGTCTCTGCATCCCCGGTGATGTCGGCGAGGGTGCTCTCCATCAGCTGGAAGACGGCGTCGACGGGTCTGAGCTTGAGCAGGGTCGGCGAATGGATATAGGAATGATTCGGGTTCACAGGGAGATCCCGGTCCTGGAGGGCGAGGCTTTTGGTGAACCAGTTCTCGGTGTAGCGGATGCAGTCTTCCGCCGACCAGGCGCCTTGGTGCTTGAGGTGGATCCAGACCACCTTCGAGAGGTCGTCCATGCAGTCCTCGGGGGTGTCGTACTCATAGCTGCCCAGGAGACTGCCGTCTTCGAAGATGTCGATGCCCGGACGGCCGGGCGCAATCTCGGCCGTCAATATCCGGCGGAAGTCGCCGACCCGGACGACCAGGATCTTCATGGATCCCTTTTCCGCGCGAACCAGGGGCGGGGCGATTTTGGCCGGGCTCAGGGTGTCGGCCAGCTCCGGCGGCAGGAAGACGCCGCAGACGAACGGCGAAAAATCGAGCCGCGCCTGCAGGGCCTCAAACCGCTGGGCCGCCCCATCGCCCATGGAGGCCGCCGGGATGATATCACCGGGGACCAGATGGGCCGATACGGTCGCCAGCATCGAGGCCAGGGCCGCCTGCCAGTGGGCCACCCCCGGCGTTCGCCCCGCTTCGATCTGCGCCTGTGCCTGCTGTTGAATTTCGTTGAGCCGAGTCTCCCGTCCGGTCTCCTCCATGATCCGAATATCCCCTCCGTTGCCTGCGGATCCTCTGTGATGCTGCCGCAACGCTGATGCTGCTGTCTTCATTTTCGGCTTTCGCCAGCCGGCGGCCGCCCGTCATCGTGCGAACGACACTCACACGTGGGCGGCATGACGGCGCTGCCGGGCCGCTCCCGGTCTACTGGATGCATGCGATTCAGACGGCGCCCCCGAACCACCGGTCGAGCAGCAGGTCCGTCTGGAGCGGCTCCAGGCGGTGCCGTTCCAAAAATTGAAAAATATCATATCGGGTGCCCAGATACCACCATTTTCTCAGCTGGTTCCCGGCTTCAGGCGCGAACATCCATGCCCTCCCCCAGCGGTGCCGAAGGGCCTTTTCAAGGGAGGCCTCCCCCATCCAGCCCAGGAGATAATTGAGGCTGTAAAACTCGGGAACCAGGTCAAAAAGATGGCTCTCGGGCTGGTGGTAGAAGCCCGTATACCGCTGCATCAGGCGCGCGTATGGCTCACTGTCGGCCAGGTCGCCGCGGGAAAACATGTCGATCTCGGCGATGAATTTAGCGGCATACCGGCGGAACACCGCAAGGTCGCGGAGCGCTTTACAGCCAAGGAGCCTGTCGGCATCGGCCGGCGGCACCCCCATTTGCCGGGTCAAAAACGGGCGGGACATGGCCATGTTCTGCAGCAGGAAGGCATAGGCCTCCGACAGGCTGTAGTTCGTGCTCATGTTCCGGATGAACGCCGGCAGTGTACTGTCGGTAAAGACCGCCGATAGCCCATGGCCCAGCTCATGCCAGAGGCTTTCAATGTCGATCCAACCGCCCTGGGGCCGCATCAGGATGTGCACTGAGCCGGGGATGTCGACAAAGACCGAAAGGGCCTGGGCATGCTGCTTTTCCCGGCGCAGATCGAGGTGCAGCCCCGGAAGGTCCTCCAGCTTCAGGCCCCAGTGGGCGAAGAACCCCAGGCTCTCCCCCGGCGGCCGCCGGGGGCAGCTCCCGTCGAACTCCCCCAGGCTGAGGAGGTTAATGCTGTCGAATCGGGTCAGCTCCGACATCGGGCGCTGAAAGCGACGTTCGCACCAGCGCCCCATCTCCTCGAAATAGAGGGCGTCGGTCTGCTCGAGAAACGCTGTCATCACCGGGTACCAGCGGGCGTAGTCGATGCCGTGCTTGTGGCTGCAGTAGTCGATGTAGCCGTCAAAGCCGAGATCGTCCCGGATCGCGGACAGCAGGACCTGCCAGTGGTTCAGGGCAAAGGGCTTGAGAAACCGGCAGAGGGCGGTGGTCTCTTTTTGAAGGGCCTGCCGCTTCGCATAGGTGCTCGAGGTCTGGCACCATGGGATGACCTCCTGGAACCCGATTTTCTCGCCGTCCACGTTCGCCCTCGCCCCCCGCATCCAGGTCCGCATCTCGAGCTCGTGGGGCAGCAGCATCTGCTGGAGATAGTGGTCCATGAGCGCGTGCTGGAGGGAGCGCCGCCTTCGGGGATCCTGGACAGCCGCCAGCTTCGCCAGGGTCGAGAGGCGGAGGAGCTCTTCATAGCCGTCATAGATTTCATAGGGCGCCGCCTCGGGCGCCTCCCCCTGCCACAGAGAGAGGACATGGGCGCTCCAGCGCCGGTTGAGGCGGTGGAGCACCCGTTCAATCTCCGTTATTTCGCCGCTGATCGGCGGCAGCATCCTATTCATGGGGGGCTCCGGGGTGCCAGAGATAGTAGAAGCCGGTGTCCAGGCGGGCCGGCAGCGGGATTCCGGCCGGCAGGAGCGACGGCGTTCGCCCGTGGCCTTCCGCAGCCGGGGTGTTGTAGAGGGTGTCGTCGGGAAATTCGGCCCGGCGATAGACCACCACCCGCGCCTCTGGCGGCAGCCCGGCCAGGTCGCGGGCCTTGGCCAGGGCGTCGTCCAGGTAGCCGACTGCGTCGATCATGCCGAGTTCCAGGGCCTCCTCCGCCAGAAAGATCCGGGCCGTGGCAATGGTCTCCATGCCGGCCGCCGAGACCGGCCGGTGCTGCTTCACGAGGTCGAGAAACCGGTCGCCCAGCCGGGAGATGAGCGACGCCATGATCTTTCGCTCCACATCGGTCGGCGGCCGGAAGAACGCGCCCATGTCCTTGTTTTCACCGGTCTTGTAGACATCCACGTCGAGACCGATCTTCTGCATGAGGCCGGTGATCCCGGGGCGGAGAAAGATCACGCCCACCGAGCCGGTTATCGTGGTGGGGTGGGCCAGGATATAATCGGCCGGCAGCGAGATGTAGTAGCCCCCGGAGGCGGCTACGTTCATCATGGCGACCACGACCCTGGTCCCGGTGCGGGCCTTGAAGCCGCTGATTTCATGGTAGAGGAGGTCCCCCGCCGTCGCGGTCCCGCCCGGGGAGTCGATCTGGAGTACCACAGCGCGGATGCGGTCGTCCTTCTCCGCCTTTCGGAGCCGGGAGGCCACCTCCGCCACCACGCTCGGCCGGGTCCGGATCCACCCCCGGTCCGGCGCGTCCGAAAGGATGCCCCGCACCGGGATCACCAGCACCCTGCCCCGCCCCTCTCCTTCGAGGGTGTATTCCTGGAGAGGGTCCCCCGCATCCGAAAAGAGCCGTATGCTGGGGGCGCATCCATAGGCGAGCGCCGCCCAGGCGGCCAGCACCACGCCCCAACGCCAAATGCCTTTTCCCATCACCACCCCTCCTGTTTCT
Source organism: uncultured Desulfococcus sp. (assembly GCA_913060435.1). Classification (GTDB taxonomy): domain Bacteria; phylum Desulfobacterota; class Desulfobacteria; order Desulfobacterales; family Desulfococcaceae; genus Desulfococcus. Next base: position 6,796 of record CAJXSB010000020.1, on the reverse strand, counting down.
CCGTCCTCGCCGCTCAGGCGGCCGCAGTTTCTTCGTGCCGGGGGAAACGCCCTGAAACGGCGCAATCCGAAGTTTCCGTGCGGCGTGCCGCGCAACGCTATCTTTATTCTAAGCACGGGGCCGAAAAATGCATCCCCCCATCGGGGACAGCGCCTTCATCCGCCTACCCGTTGTCCGAATGACGGCCCCCGACCGTCCCCGGATCGGCCTTTCCCTCCGGCGCCGGCGCCGGATGCCGGTCTCCGCGCCGCCAGGCATGGAACTTCTCCACCCAGTTGAGGAGCCCCTCGGGTGCATGGGCCCGCTTCCATTCGCCGGCTGCAGCCTTGTTGGCCTCGGCCAGGGTCGGATAGATATGGATGGTCCCGAGGATCTTGTTGAGCCCGATATTGTGCTTCATGGCCGATATGTACTCGGCGATGATGTCGCTGGCATGGGCGCCGACAATGGTCACGCCGAGGATCTTGTCGGTGCCGGGGCGGGTCAGGACCTTGACCACGCCGTGGTCCTCCGAATCCGCGATGGCCCGGTCGAGGTCGTCGATGCCGTACCGGGTCACCTCGCAAGGGATGCCCTGCTCACCGGCTTCGAGCTCGTTGAGCCCGACCCGGGCCACCTCGGGGTCGGTGTAGGTGGCCCAGGGGATGACCCGGTAGTCGGCCGCAAAGGTCTTGAAGGATCCGAAGAGGGCGTTGACCGCGGCATACCAGGCCTGGTGGGAGGCGGTGTGGGTGAACTGGTAGGGGCCGGCCACGTCCCCGGCCGCGAAGATGTTGGGAAAATTGGTCTGGAGAAGCCCGTTGGTGCCCACCGTCCCGCGGGGCCCGATCTCGACGCCCAGCTCCTCGAGGCCGAACCCCTGGGTGTTGGGGGCGCGGCCGACGGCCACCAGAATTTCGTCAAATGGGATCCGGACGTCCTCGCCGTCATGCTCGCATACGAGGACCTTTTCGCCCTCCTCCACCACCACCGCCTTGGCCCGGTGGCTGGTCAGCACCCGGATGCCTTCCGACACGAACCGCTCCCGCACCTCATCCGAAATCTCCGGGTCCTCGCGCCCCAGGATGCGCGGCGCCATCTCGACCTGGGTGACCTCCGAGCCCAGACGGGCAAAGGCCTGTGTCATCTCCGCTCCAATGGGCCCCCCGCCCAGCACCACCAGCCTGCGGGGCTGCTCGCGGAGGGACCAGATGTTGTCCGAGGTCCGGTAGTCCACCTGGTCGAGGCCGGGGATGGGCGGGACAAAGGGCCTGGCGCCGGTGGCGATGACGATGCTCCGGGTGGTAAGGGTCCGCCCGCCCACCTGGACGGTGTAGGGCGACATGATCTTCGCTTCCCCACGGATCACGTCCACCCCGAGCTTCCGGTACCGCTCCTCGGAGTCATGGGGCGCCACCTTCCGGATGACCCGCTGCACGCGCGCCATCACCTCGGCGAAATCGAATTCGATGTGTCCGCTCCGGAACCCGAACTCCCCGGCACGCCGCACATAGGAGAGGATCCTGGCCGAGCGGATCAGGGCCTTGCTGGGAACGCATCCGGTGTTGAGGCAGTCTCCGCCCATCTGCTCTTTTTCGACGAGGGCCACCCGGGCCTTGACCGCCGCAGCGATGTAGGCCGTAACCAGTCCTGCGGAGCCGGCGCCGATCACCACCAGATTGTAGTCGAAGGAACGGGGCTTCGGGTAGGGGGCAAGGGCCCTTCGTGCGCGGATCATGGCCACGGCGCGCTTGGCGATCAGGGGGAACAACCCCAGCAGCGCGAAGGAGAAAAGGAGCCCCGGCGACAGGATGCCGCCCAGAGACTCGATCTGGGCCAGCTGGGTCCCGGCGTTGACGTATACAAAGGTGCCGGGGAGCATGCCGATCTGGCTCACCAGGTAGTAGACCCCGGTGCGGATGGGGGTCAGCCCCATGGCGAGGTTGATAATAAAGAAGGGGAAGATGGGAACGAGCCGCAGGGTGAAGAGGTAGAAGGGACCGTCCCGGCGGATGCCCTCGTTGATGGCCTTCAGTTTGTCTCCGAACCGTCCCTGGACATAGTCCCGGAGCAGGAAGCGGGAGACAAGGAAGGCCAGGGTCGCGCCGATGGTGCTGGCGAAGGAGACCACCACCAGGCCGACCCAGAGGCCGAAAATGACGGCGCCGGCCAGGGTCATGACGGCCGCCCCCGGAAGGGACAGGGCCGCCATGAGAATATAGGCTCCCATGTAGACGGCGATGGTCAGGGCCCGATGCTCACCGTAAAAATCGTTCAGGGCCTGCTGGCGGACCTTGAGCTGCTCAAGGGTCAGGTACTGGCCCATGTCAAAGGTGAAAAAGAGTATGGCGAGCACCACGATGATCGACAGAACGATAAGCCGGGTGATAAGTTTTCTGTTCATGATAACCATCCTTATATCGCCGTTCCTTGCAGGCGTCTTGGGAGTTTTTCATCGTCTTCCATCCATTGCTGTCGTCTCTGTCCTTCCGTCGAACGAAACCGCGATGAATTGCAGGCGCCGCCGTATCTTTGGGAGCCCATCACCCGCATGCAACTAATAATCATTGAATTTTATTCAACATAATGATATTAACTGCATTCGTCAAGAATCCACGAACCCGGCGGCGAGGCGACGTCGCCACCTGGAGGAGGCCCCCATGAACCCGCTCGAGTGGAAATTCCCGTACGCTTCCCGGCGGATGCCGGTCGTTGCCGAGAACGTCATCGCCACGTCGCAGCCCCTGGCGGCCCAGGCCGGGCTCCGGATGCTGCTTCAGGGGGGGAATGCCGTGGATGCGGCCATCGCCGCGGCAGCCGCCCTCGCGGTGGTGGAGCCCACCAGCAACGGCCTGGGCGGCGACGCCTTCGCCATGGTCTGGGACGGTGCGGACCTTAACGGCATCAACGGCTCGGGGCGCGCCCCTGCGGCCTGGACCCCGGAGCGCTTCCGGGGGCTCGCGGAGATGCCCCCCATGGGATGGAACACGGTCACCGTCCCCGGGGCCGTCGACCTCTGGGCGCAGCTCTGGGATCGCTTCGGCGCACTCCCCTTCGAGGCGCTCCTGGCCCCTGCCGTCCATTATGCCCGGGAGGGGTTTGCCGTCTCCCCTATCACCGCCGCTGCCTGGGCCGAGGCCGCGCCCGCCTATGCCCACCTGACGGAATTCCGGCGGGTATTCCTGCCCGGAGGCCGGGCGCCCGCGCCGGGGCAGTGGTTTCAGTGCCCCGAGATGGCCGACACCCTGGAAGCCATCGGCCGGAGCCAAGGGGCGGATTTCTACCGAGGGGCCGCGGCTGAAAGGATCGCTGCCTGCGCTGCGGCCGACGGCGGGGCCCTGACGCTGTCGGACCTCTCTTCGCACCGGGCCGAATGGGTTTCGCCCCTGTATATGGACTACCACGGCATCCGGCTCCATGAGATGCCGCCCAATGGCCAGGGCATGGCGGCGCTGATCGCCCTCGGCATCCTGGCCCATCACGATGTGCGGGAATATCCCTTGGATTCGGCCGACAGCCTCCACCTCCAGATCGAGGCCATGAAGCTCGCCTTCGGGAAGGCCCATGCCCACATCAGCGACCCCGACGCCATGACCGTCTCCCCGGAGTCCCTCCTCGACCGCGACGCCCTGAAGGCCCTCGCCGGAAGGATCCGGCGGGACCGTGCCAGCGTCCCCCCGCCCGCCCCGCGGCCGGACCGGGGGACCGTCTACCTCACCACCGCCGACCGGGCCGGCATGATGGTCTCCTTCATCCAGTCCAACTATGCCGGGTTCGGCTCGGGCATCGTGGTGCCGGGGACCGGCATCAGTCTCCATAACCGCGGCCGCGGCTTCCGGCTGACCCCGGGCCACCCCAACCAGGTCGCGGGCGGCCGGCGCCCCTTTCACACCATCATCCCCGGCTTCGTCACCCGGGACGGCGCCCCCCTCATGAGCTTCGGCGTCATGGGCGCCCACATGCAGCCCCAGGGGCATGTTCAGATGGTGGTCCGGATCTTCGACTATGGCCAGAACCCCCAGGCGGCGTCGGATGCGCCGCGCTGGCATGTGCTCGAGGACGGCACCCTGGCCCTGGAGGAGGGCGTGGACCCGGCGGTCGCGGCGGATCTCGAGGCACGCGGCCACCGCATCATCGGCGGTCCGCCGCCCTTCGGCTTCGGGGGCGCCCAGCTGGTCCTGCGCCTGGAGAGGGGGTACTGCGCCGCCTCGGACCACCGCAAGGACGGATGCGCCGTCGGATTCTGACAATCGGCGCCGGATGATTGCCGGTTGACCGGCCATCCAACGCGTATTAGAATGGCTCCATATTGTCTTTTCCCCAACAAAATATATAAACGGACAGGAGCCTGAAAGCCAACGGATACCACCATGACCGAACTCACCAGAGAACAGACCATCCAGCTGATCACCACCATTGTGGCCCGGCACGGCTGCAGCATTCGCGAGCTGGATGTCGACAACTACATCCTCGACATCGACGGCCCTTCAGAGGCGCGGGAGGCGTGCGCCAAGGAGCTGGAAATCTTCCTGGATTGACCAGAAACGCCGATGCATATCCGAAAAGCGACCATCGAAGACATCAAGGCCATCCACAGCCTGCTCCACCGGCACAGCCACGAGGGGGACCTCATCCCCCGGCCCCTCAGCAAACTCTACGACCACGTCCGGGACTTTGCCGTGGCCGTGGACGAGGCCACCGGCCGGGTCATCGGCTGCTGCGCCCTGCAGTTCTGCTGGGAGGACCTCGGGGAGATCCGCTCCCTGGTGGTGGAGGCGCCATACCGGAACCAGGGCGTGGCCACGGCCCTGGTGGAGAGCTGCGTGGCCGAAGCCCGGTCCTTCGGCATGACCAGGCTCTTTTCCCTGACCTTCAAGGCCGATTTCTTCGGAAAATTCGGTTTCGTCGAAATCGAACGCTCCGAGCTCCCCCTCAAGATCTGGGCGGACTGCATGCTCTGCGTCAAGTTCCCGGACTGCGAGGGGATCGCCATGATGAAGGACATTCAATAATATATGGATGAACGCGACAGACTGCTGCAGGCGGCGGCAGCCCATTATCAGGCCGGCCGGTCCGATGAGGCGTCCCGATGCTGCCATAGGGTTCTCCAGAAGGCGCCGGACGATCCCCAGGCCCTCCTGATGCTGGGGGCCTTGGCCTACCAGGCCGGCCAAAGCGCCCGGGCTGCCGCATACCTCACGCGGGCCGCCGAAACAGCGCCGGAGGATCCGAATATCTGGAATCTGCAGGGCCTTGCACTCCTGATGTCCGACAGGGCGGAGGCGTCGGAGGCCTGCTTTCGAAAGGCCCTGGCCATCAACCCGAGCCCCGAGGCATTCAATAATCTCGGCAACGCCCTCAAGGCGCAGGAACGGATGGACGAAGCTGCTGCGGCCTACCGCGAGGCCCTTGCCCTGAATCCGGCCTATGCCGGAGCGCACTACAACCTGGGAAACCTCCACCGGGAGGCCGGCAAACTGTCGGACGCGGCATCGCGCTTCCGGAAAGCCGTGGAACTCGCCCCCGGACAGGCGAATGCCCTGGCCAGCCTGGGGGAGGTGAGCCTGGAGATGGGGCAGGCCGATGCAGCGCTGCCCCTCCTGCGGAATGCCCTCGACCGGATGCCCGACGATGCCGATCTCCACTGCAGCATCGGGAACGCCTACCAGGAAGTGGGAGAGCCGGCGGCCGCCGCCGAGGCCTATGCCGCAGCCACCCGCCTGAACCCGCGCCTGGCCCGGGCATGGTACGGGGCCGGCTGCGCCGCCATCGACCGGAAAGCCTACGGTGAAGCAGTCCGTCATTTTGAAGCGGCCCTGGAGATTGCGCCCGATTGGGCCGAGGCCCGCCACAACCTGGGCCAGAGCCTCTTCAGCCTCGGGCAGGTGTCTCGGGCGGTGGACTGCTTCCGGGCGGCGGCTGCAGCGGGTCCGCCCGGACTGCCGAGGCTCGCCATCGCGGTCGCCGTCCCCGGCGATCCCCGCGCCGACAACCGGAGCATCGCCCAGGACCGCCGGCAGTGGGCCGAAGCAGACCTGCCGAAGGCCGGCGATGCCGCCGTCGCCACCCCTGAGGCCACCCCCGGCCCCGGGCCTCTCCGCATTGGGTACCTCTCCTCGTTCTTCGGCGACCACAACTGGATGAAGCCGGTCTGGGGCCTCGTCAATCAGCATGACCGTCGCCGCTTCGAAATCCATCTCGTCTCCGACGGCCCCGCCACGGCGATTACCCATGGATACCGGGAGCACCCCTCCGATCATTTCCACGACATCTCGGGGATGTCCAATCCGTCGGCTGCGACACGGATCCAGGATCTGCAGCTCGACATCCTCGTCGACCTCAACGGCTTCAGCGAGACCGGGCGCCTGTCCCTCATCGCCCTCCACCCGGCGCCGGTGGTGGTCGGCTGGTTCAACATGTTTGCCACCAGCGGCACGGCAGCCTATGACTATCTCATCGCCGACGAAAGCGTCCTGCCGAGGGAGGAGGAACCTTTCTACACCGAGGCGATCCGCCGCGTGCCCGGCAGCTACCTGAGCTTCGAGGTGAGCTACCCGGTTCCCGATGTGGCCCCGCCGCCGTGCGTCGACACCGGCCGCATCACCTTCGGCTGCCTGGCCTCCCAATACAAGATTACCGACGGCGTCATCGCTGCCTGGTCCCGGATTCTCGACCGCACGCCGGGGAGCGTCCTGCTGTTGAAAAACGCCCGCCTCGGGAGCGCCGGAAACCGGGCCTTTTTCATGGCGCGCCTGGGGGCGCACGGCATCCCGGCCGATCGGATCATTCTGGAAGGGCCGTCGGATCACTATCGCTT
>CAJXSB010000019.1 GCA_913060435.1 uncultured Desulfococcus sp. | reverse complement strand
GCGTGGCCATGAACCCTGTCGACCACCCCATGGGCGGCGGCGAAGGGCGGTCCTCCGGCGGGCGCCATCCCTGCAGCCCCTGGGGCGTGCCGACGAAGGGATACCGGACGCGCAAAAACAAGCGGACGGATCGTTACATTGTCAAAAGGCGTACGAAAAAATAACCGCGCATCGTTTCTGGTGATTTTTCCAGGGCATCTGCAATTGTAGGAGAGTTTATGCCACGGTCGTTAAAAAAAGGTCCATACATTGAGCCGAAGCTCATGAATAAAGTGTTGGTGGCCCAGGAGACCCGCAGTAACAAGGTGATCAAGACATGGTCCCGGCGATCGACAATCATCCCCGAGATGGTTGGGATCACGCTGGCGGTTCACAACGGGAAGAAATTTATTCCGGTGTTTGTGACGGAAAACATGGTAGGGCACAAGCTGGGCGAATTTTCGCCTACGCGCACTTTCTACGGTCACGCCGGCGATAAAAAGTCTAAATTGAAAAAGTAGTATATTCCGGGAAAAGGGTATGTCGTAATGGAAGTCAAAGCTGTATTGAGATATGTGCGGACTTCACCGCAGAAGGTGCGTGCAATCGTCGATGCCGTCAAAGGGCAGCCGGTTGAGCACGGACTGAGTACCCTCAAATTCATGCCGCAGAAGACTGCGCGGATTGTCGCCAAGGTAATCCGGTCGGCGGTGGCCAACGCGGATGAAAATTTGGGCATTGATGTGGACGCCCTGGTGATCAAGAATATTATTGCGGACCAGGGACCGCTGTTGAAGCGCTTCCGCGCGCGGGCGCGCGGCAGAGGAACGCGGATTTTGAAGAGAACCAGTCACATTACAGTCATCTTAGAGGAATTGGCGTAGACAAGGAGGGAAGCGCTTGGGCCAGAAAGTAAACCCTGTTGGGTTAAGACTCGGTATCGTAAAGACATGGGACTCCCGATGGTATGCCGGGAAAAACTATGCGGATTACATCTTAGAAGACCATAAGATCCGGAAGTTTATAAAGAAGAAGCTTTACCACGCAGGTATTTCCAAAATAGAGATCGAGAGATCCTCCAAGCGTGTAAGACTCCGAATTTATACTGCACGGCCGGGTATTGTGATCGGCAAGAAGGGCTCTGAAATCGAGCAGCTCAAAAAAGAGCTGGAGAAGATGGTCGTCCAGGAAGTCCTGATCGACATCCAGGAAGTCAGAAAACCTGAAATCGACGCTCAGCTGGTTGCAGAGAACGTCGCCCTCCAGATCGAGCGGCGGGTGGCCTTCCGTCGTGCAATGAAGCGCGGCGTGGCCTCGGCGATGCGGTTCGGGGCCAAAGGCGTGAAAATCATCTGTGCCGGCCGCCTGGGCGGCGCGGAAATGGCAAGAACGGAGTGGTACCGGGAAGGCCGAGTCCCCCTGCATACCTTGAGAGCCGACATTGATTATGGCTTCACGGAAGCGAATACGACCTACGGCATCATCGGCATCAAGGTCTTTGTCTTCAAGGGCGAGATCCTCAAAAAGGATGCGGTATAGCCGAGCGGTAGGCACGCGAAGGAGATACGGACATGTTGAGTCCCAAGAAAGTTAAATTTCGGAAGCAGCAAAAAGGAAGAATGCGCGGTATGGCTTACCGCGGGAGCAGCCTGGCCTTTGGCGAGTTCGGCCTCCAGGCCGTCGAGTGCGGGACGATCAGCTCCAAGCAGATTGAAGCCGCTCGTATCGCCATGACCCGCCATGTCAAGAGGGGCGGGAAAATGTGGATTCGGATCTTCCCTGACAAGCCGTTCACCAAAAAACCCGCCGAGGTTCGGATGGGTAAAGGGAAGGGCGCCCCCGAAGGCTGGGTGGCGGTCATACGGCCCGGCAGGATCCTCTACGAGATGGAAGGCGTGCCGGTGGAGCTGGCAAGAGAAGCCCTTCGGCTGGCCTCCCACAAGCTTCCCATCAAGACGAAATTTGTTGAGAGAGGGGATTTCTGATGAAGGCAAGCGAAATTAGAGAGCTGGGCGCCGATGAAATGCACCAGAAGCTGAGTGACCTCAGCGAGGAGCTGTTCAATCTTCGCTTTCAGCATGGTGTCGGCCAGCTTGAGAACACGCAGAAAATCAAGTCGACCAAGCGTGATCTGGCTAGAGTCAAGACGATATTAAAAGAGATTGAACTCAAAAAGTAGATAAAGAATAGCCATGAAAAAGCGAGGAATCAAACGACAGTTGACCGGAACGATCGTCAGCAACAAGATGGACAAGACCGTTGTTGTGCAGGTCGAACGGCTGGTGAAGCATCGCCTTTACCATAAATACATTCGAAGACGGGCCAAGTTTTCGGCTCACGATGAGGCTAATGTCTGCCAGGTGGGGGACAAGGTGATGATCACCGAATCCCGGCCGCTCAGCAAAACCAAGCGATGGCGGGTAAGCGAGATTCTCGAAAAAGCGGTGTGATACATAAAGGAAAAGTAGCATGATTCAGGCAGAGTCTAAACTAACAGCAGCGGATAATTCCGGCGCTAAGGTTCTATACTGTATCAAAGTCCTCGGTGGGTCCAGACGGCGGTATGCAAGTATTGGCGACATCATCGTGGTTACAGTAAAGGAAGCCATACCGAATGCCAAGGTGAAAAAAGGCGATGTCCTCAAAGCGGTGGTGGTTCGGACCAAGAAAGAGATCAAGCGGCCGGACGGATCCTATATCCGATTTGACGACAATTCCGCCGTGCTGATCAATCAGGCCAAGGAGCCGGTTGGGACGCGTATCTTCGGACCCGTGGCGAGGGAGCTGCGAGCGAAACGGTTCATGAAGATTATTTCCCTGGCGCCGGAGGTATTATAGTTTCATCTCGGCTTGCCCTGTGGAGAAATGAATGATGAAAAATACGAGTAAATGCCACGTCAAGAAGGACGACAAGGTCAAGATAATCGCCGGCAAAGATAAGGGAAAGATCGGCAAGGTACTAAAGGTTGTCAACAAGAAGAACCGTGTTCTTGTCGAGAACATCAATATCGTCAAGCGCCACACGCGGCCTTCGGCACAGAACAGGCAGGGGGGGATCGTCGAGACCGAAGCGCCGATCCACTGGACAAACGTCATGTTGATGTGCAGCAAGTGCATGTCGCCTTCCAGAATCAGAATGCGGCAGCTCGAAGATGGCAACAAGGTGCGCGTTTGCACAAAATGCAACGAGGTCATCGACGCGTAGGGCTCGTGTGGAGGGTGATGATGTATAATCTGAAAGAAACATATGCGGAAAAAATCGTTCCCGAGCTGACCGAAACCTTCCAGTACAAGAACGTCATGCAGGTTCCGAAGCTGGAAAAAATCGTGCTCAACATGGGGCTGGGGGAAGCGATTCACAATATCAAGCTGATCGATTCGGCTGTTGAAGAGCTCCGGATGATTGCCGGGCAGCAGCCGGTGGTGACCCGCGCCAAGAAATCCATCGCCGCTTTCAAGCTGCGGGAGGGGATGCCCATCGGCTGCCGGGTGACCCTCCGTCGTGCGCGGATGTATGATTTCTTCACCAAGCTGGTGAACATCGCTCTGCCGCGAGTCCGGGACTTCAGGGGAATCTCCGGGAAAGCGTTTGACGGCAAGGGCAACTATTCCCTGGGCATCCGGGAACACATTATCTTTCCGGAAATTAACTATGACAAGATCGATAAGATCAAAGGCCTGAACGTCTCGGTGGTGACCACGGCCAAAACCGACGAAGAGGGAAAGGCACTGCTGAAGCTCTTGGGTATGCCGTTCAGAAACTAAGGAGGGAAATTTGGCAAGGAAAGCGCTAAGAATGAAGGCGACGAGGGCGCCGAAATTCAAGGTACGGGCATACAATAGATGCCCGATATGCGGTCGGTCGAGGGCGTTTATCCGAAAGTTTGGGATCTGTCGTATCTGTTTTCGTAATCTGGCTTCGCAGGGCAATCTTCCCGGCGTCATAAAGTCGAGCTGGTAGGCGGATAGAACAGGGCAAGGAGCAAAAATTATGACGATTAGCGATCCAATTGCGGACATGCTGACCCGTATCAGGAATGCCGGAGGAGCGAAGCTGAAAAGCGTTGACATTCCCGGCTCGAACCTCAAGATCGAACTGGCAAAGGTGATGCGGAACGAGGGGTACATCAAGAACTACAAGTTCATCAAAGACAACAAGCAGGGGATTCTCCGCGTCTACCTGAAATATGGACCCGATTCCGAAAACGCCATCTATCATCTGGAGCGCGTCAGCAAGCCGAGCAGACGAGTTTATGTCAAGGGCAAGGACATCAAGCCGTTCTACAACGGAACGGGCATTGCCATATTGTCCACATCCAAGGGGATCATGACCGACCATCAGGCCCGTAAGGAAAACGTGGGGGGCGAGATCCTCTGCAGGGTCTGGTAGGAAGAGGAGTGACAGATGTCTCGAGTAGGAAAAAAGCCGATTCCGATACCGAACAAGACAAAGGTATCCTTTAAAGACGGAATCATTACCGTTGAGGGCGAAAAAGGCAAGCTGACCCGGACCATACACAACGCCGTCGGCCTGGATATGCAGGATAACGAGATCCGGGTGACCATGGAGAAGGAGACCCGCGAAATCAGGGCGCTCCAGGGGCTGACCCGGAGTCTGGTCGCCAACATGGTGACGGGTGTGAGCGCCGGTTTTGAAAAGATTCTGGAGATCAACGGCATCGGATACCGCGCGGAAGTCAGCGGAAACAAGATCGTTTTGAATCTCGGATATTCCCATCCGATCAATTTTGAAATCCCCAAGGGAATCTCCGCGGAAGTCGACCGCAATAACACGATCAAGCTGTCGGGCATCGACAAGGAAGCGCTGGGGCATGTGGCCGCATCCATTCGACGACTGAGACCCCCGGAGCCTTACAAGGGCAAGGGCGTTAAATACGCTCATGAAAAGATCCAGCGCAAAGCCGGAAAGACCGGTGCAAAATAACCCATAGCCACAGAATAATTCTTCTGCTGGTTCAATGTGTGCAAGGAATAGATTAAGATGGGCTCTTTCAACAAAAAACAGGCGCGTCTGAAGCGTAAAAGAAGAATTCGAAGACATGTGGCGGGAACCAGCGATAGACCTCGGCTGAGTGTCTTCCGGAGCGCAAAGCATATCTACGCGCAGGTGATCGACGACACCCAAGGCATCACCCTGGCTGCCGCCTCCAGTGTGGAAGCGACCGTCAAGGAAAATGCAGAGCTTGCTGCTGCCAAAGGTAAGAAGGAAACCGCCGGCTTGGTCGGAAAGCTGGTTGCCGAACGCCTGATGGAAAAAGGCTTCAAAAAGGTTGTCTTTGACAGAAACGGCTTTTTGTACCACGGACGGGTCAAGGCCGTCTCCGAAGGTGCGCGCAAAGCAGGACTCGATTTCTAAATGGAATAAGGAGGCAATCCCTTGGTCTTTAATGCAAGAAGACAGGATTCGGATGAGAATCAATTTATCGATAAAGTCGTCCACATCAGCCGCGTGGCAAAGGTCGTAAAGGGCGGGCGCCGCTTCAGCTTCAGCGCCATCGTCGTCGTCGGAGACGGCGAGGGCAGCGTGGGCTTTGGCCTGGGCAAGGCCAACGAAGTTCCCGAAGCCATTCGAAAGGGTGTTGAAAAGGCGAAAAAAAGCATGGCAAAGGTGCCGCTGGTCAACGGTACGATCCCGTTTGAAATCGTCGGGAAATACGGTGCCGGCCGCGTTCTGCTGAAACCGGCTTCCGAAGGAACGGGCGTGATCGCCGGCGGTGCGGTACGCGCCGTGCTTGAGGCCGTCGGTGTGCAGGATATCCTGACGAAGTGCCTGGGATCCAACAACCCGCACAACGTCGTCAAGGCGACGCTTGAGGGGCTCTATCAACTCCAGAGCCGCAGACAGGTTGCCGCAAGACGGGGAAAGACCGCAGAAGAACTGTAACGGGTCGTCCGGGCGGATACGCATTTACGGCGGAAGGATGTTAGGGGAATACAAATGGCTGAAAAGTTGAAGATAACACTCGTGAGAAGTATGATCGGCAGACCGGAGAAGCATCGCAAGGTGCTGCGGGGGATGGGGCTGACCAAGTTAAACAAGACGGTTGTTCTCGAAAACACCCCTGCGATTCGCGGCATGGTCGGGGCTGTATCTCATTTGGTGAAGGCAGAGGAGACATCTGATGAAACTGCATGAATTGGCCCCCGCGGAAGGGGCACGAAAATCGCGTAAGCGTCTCGGGCGCGGTGTTGCCTCTGGGTGGGGAAAGACCGCCGGAAGAGGGAACAAGGGGCACAAGGCCCGCTCCGGCGGCGGCGTCAGACCCGGCTTTGAGGGCGGGCAGATGCCCATCCACCGCCGGCTGCCCAAACGGGGCTTTACCAATATTTTCAAAAAGAGGATCGCCATTGTCAATATTCGCGATCTTGGCAGGTTCCAGAGCGGAGATACGGTGGATCATGCCACATTGATCCAGGCCGGCCTGGTGAAGGGGAATGTCGACGGCGTCAAACTGCTGGGGCAGGGAAACATTGAGCAGTCCCTGACGGTTCGGCTGGACGCTGTCAGTGAGGGTGCGCGGCAGAAGATCGAAGCTGCGGGTGGAACGATCGCCTGACCGTTCTGCAAAACGATTGGGAATTGCCGGTTAACGTATCAATATAACAGCAGCAGGCGAGGATTAATATGGTTGGTGGCGGGTTCCAGAATATCTTTAAAATACCCGAACTGAAAAAGCGCGTCCTGTTTACATTCGGGCTGCTGGCGGTCTATCGCGTCGGCGTTCACGTACCGACGCCCGGGATCGACACCGTCGCCCTGGCGTCGTTTTTTGCCCGTGCGCAGGGGACCCTGCTGGGGCTGTTTGACATGTTCTCGGGCGGCGCCCTGGAGCGTCTGTCCGTGTTTGCACTGGGGATCATGCCCTACATCAGTGCGTCGATTATCATTCAGCTTCTGACGGTCGTCGTTCCGCACCTGGAGCAGCTTTCCAAGGAAGGCGAACAGGGGCGGAAAAAAATTACCCAGTATACGCGGTACGGCACGGTGCTGCTGAGCATCATTCAGGGCTTCGGCATCAGCATCGGGCTGGAGAGCATGACCTCTCCCGGCGGGGCTGCCGTGGTCATTCATCCGGGCTGGGCGTTCCGGTTCATGACCGTGATTACCTTGACGGCCGGTACGGCCTTTATCATGTGGCTGGGGGAGCAGATCACCGAGCGCGGCATCGGCAACGGTATTTCCCTGATCATCTTTGCGGGAATCGTCGCCAGGATGCCCACCGCCGTCTCCAACACCTTCCGCCTGGTCTCCACGGGGGAGATGGGGGTTTTCGCCATCGTTCTCCTGATGGTTCTCATGGTGGGGGTCGTGGCTGCCATCGTCTTCGTCGAGCAGGGGCAGCGGCGCATCCCGGTGCAGTATGCCAAGCGGGTCGTCGGGCGGCGCATGTACGGCGGCCAGAGCACCCACCTGCCGCTGAAGATCAATACGTCGGGCGTTATCCCCCCGATTTTCGCATCTTCGATCATCATGTTTCCGGCGACCATCGCCAATTTCATCAATGTTCCCTGGATGCAGGCCATCGCCGGCGCCATGGTTCCCGGAAATTTCGCGTATGAGATGCTGTATGTCATCTTTATTTTCTTTTTCTGCTATTTCTATACCGCAGTAACGTTCAACCCGGTGGACGTGGCGGACAATATGAAAAAGCACGGCGGCTTCATTCCGGGGATCCGGCCGGGAAAACGAACGGCCGACTACATCGATCGCGTATTGACGAGGATCACGCTGGGCGGCGCCATCTATGTCTCCGCCGTGTGTGTGCTGCCGTCTATTCTGATATCGAAATTCAACGTCCCGTTCTATTTTGGCGGAACCGCGCTCCTGATCGTGGTGGGGGTTGCCATCGATACGGTCGCCCAGATCGAATCGCACATGCTCACCCGGCACTATGAAGGATTCCTGAAGCGCGGGGGCGGTACAAGGATAAAGGGTCGATACTAAAAGGTGCCGCATTCCGGAGCCGGCCTGTATCCATGGCCCAATGATTTGATGAACAGAAAAAGAGGGTGATAGCATGCCGAAAGAAGAGCCGATTAAGGTGCAAGGCACGGTAAAGGAAACCCTGCCGAACGCCATGTTCAAGGTCGAACTGGAAAATGGGCATCAGATACTCGCGCACATTTCCGGAAAAATGCGGATGCATTTCATACGGATTCTGCCCGGTGACAACGTGACGGTGGAACTGTCACCGTATGATCTGAGCCGGGGCAGAATCGTTTATCGATCCAAATAACAGCAGGAGCGCGTAAAGGAGGTTGGTGCAATGAAAGTCAGGGCATCTGTTAAAAAGATATGCAGCAAGTGCAAGATCATCCGCAGAAGAGGCGTCATCCGAGTCATCTGCGAAAACAAACGCCATAAACAGAGACAAGGCTAATAGAGGAGGATAAGCGTTGGCAAGAATTGCGGGTGTAGATTTACCAAAGGGAAAGCGGATCGAAATCGGGCTGACCTATATTTACGGTATCGGCCGAACCTCGTCGAGTGATATCCTGGCCAAGCTGGACATCGACCCGGACATCAAAACGGATGATTTGACCGAAGGACAGATCAACGACATTCGAAAAATCATCGATGGTGAATACAAGGTCGAGGGTGAGCTTCGCACCGAGGTTTCCATGAACATCAAACGGCTGATGGATCTTGGATGCTATCGAGGGCTCCGGCACCGGAGAGGGCTTCCCGTCAGGGGTCAGCAGACGAAGACCAACGCGCGAACCCGAAAGGGGCCGCGTCGGGCAGCGGTGAAGAAAAAAGGCGCCGCCAAGAAAAAGTAATCCATGAGTGACTGCGCTGCTCCGGAAATGCGGTGATGTGCGCAAGACAGGGGAAGATGGCTTATGCCGAGAAAAACGCGAACAAAGAAAAAAGAGAAAAAAAATATCCTGAATGGCGTCGTCCATATTCAGTCGACGTTTAACAATACCATCGTGACCATCACCGATCCGGCGGGGAATATCGTTTCCTGGTCCAGCGCCGGCGTTCAGGGATTCAAGGGCTCCAGAAAGAGCACGCCGTTTGCCGCCGGCCTCGCTGCCGAGGACGCTTCCAGAAAGGCGATGGAGCACGGCATGAAAAATGTCGAAGTCTTCGTGAAGGGACCGGGATCTGGACGGGAGTCAGCGCTTCGTTCCCTCCAGGCGACGGGGTTCAATATTGTCATGATCAAGGACGTGACGCCGATTCCGCATAACGGCTGCCGACCGCCCAAACGGCGCAGGGTGTAAATAAGGAGGGAAAACTTGGCACGATATACTGGTTCGGTTTGCCGGCTGTGCAGACGCGAAAATATGAAGATGTTTTTAAAGGGAGACCGCTGTTATTCGGATAAATGCGCCTTTGACCGACGGGGATATCCGCCAGGACAGCACGGACAGCGGCGCCGCGGAAAACCCTCTGACTATGGTATCCAGCTCCGGGAAAAGCAGAAGGTCAAACGGATGTACGGCCTTGCGGAAAAGCAGTTTCGCCTGTTTTTCGAACGGGCGGACCGGCAGAAAGGCGTCACGGGCACCAACCTTCTGGTTGCCCTCGAGAGCCGCCTCGACAACGTCGTGTATCGTCTCGGCTTCACCAACTCCCGCAACCAGGGCAGGCATCTGGTTCGACACAAGCACTTTCTCGTCAACGGGAGAACCGTCAACATACCCTCGTATCAGGTGAAGGTGGGGGATGTGGTCGAAGTACGCGAGAAGAGCCGAAATATTCAGGCGATCCTGGACGCCCTCGAGGGCGTGGTGCGCAGGGGAATTCCCCAATGGCTCGAGCTTGATAAAGATAATTTGAAGGGGATCATCAAGAGCATGCCGGCACGTGAAGACCTGACCATGCCGATGCAGGAGCAGCTCATCGTCGAGCTCTACTCCAAATAAAGCAACGGCGGTTCCCTGACAGGTACGAACCGCCGCACTTTCATGACTCTGTAGGGTATTACTATACGACTGCTCGGACATCTTCCTGAAAAGTCTGGAGTTAAAATAATGTCATCAAATGAACTCATGTACATGAACTGGCGTGAGATTATCAAGCCGGAAAAGGTTCAGAAAACGTCCACCCCTTCCTATGGCAAGTTCGTGTGTGAGCCGCTTGAACGCGGGTTTGGCATCACCATTGGAAATTCCCTGAGGCGGATTATTCTATCATCCCTCTATGGCGCTGCCATCGTATCCGTGAAATTTGACAAGGTGATGCACGAATTCAGTGTGATTCCGGGTGTGCTTGAGGATGCTTCCGAGGTGATATTGAATCTGAAAGAAGTCCGCCTCAAGGTGGACGACCCCGAGCCCAAAACGGTCCGGATCGACGTGAGCAAAGAGGGGGGGGTCACGGCGGGCGATATTGTCAGCGACGATGGAAGGGTCGAGATCCTCAACCCGGATCAGCATATTGCCACCCTTGGAGCGAACGCCGATCTCAAGATGGAGATGGTGGTCAAGGTCGGGCGGGGCTATACGCTGTCTGAAGCCAACAAAGACGAGGATGCGCCGGTGGGGACCATCCCCATAGACGCGGTCTTCTCGCCGATCAAGCGCGTCAAATACGTGGTTGGCAACGCCCGTGTCGGTCAGAAGACGGACTACGACAAATTGACCATGGAGGTCTGGACCGACGGGAGCGTCACGCCGGAGGATGCCGTTGCTTATGCCGCGAAAATCCTGAAAGAGCAGATGTCGATCTTCATCAATTTTGATGAGGATACCGAACCCGAGCCGGAACGGACGACGGAAGAACAGGAAAAACCCAAATTTAACGAGAACCTCTACCGAAGCGTCGAAGAGCTGGAGCTGTCCGTTCGAAGCGCGAACTGTTTGAAGAATGCTGATATCCACAAGATTTATCAGCTGGTCGCCAAAACCGAGGCCGAGATGCTCAAAACGAAGAATTTCGGAAGAAAGTCTCTCAATGAGATCAAGGAGGTCCTGACCGAGATGGGCCTCTCTCTTGGGATGAAGCTTGAGGGATTTGTGCCTCCGGAGGATGATACGGAGGAAGGAGAGTAAGATTCTATGAGACACCGAAAAGCAGGGGTAAAATTAGGTCGGAACAGCAGTCATCGCAAGGCCATGTTTCGGAACATGGTGACCTCGCTCTTTAAATACAATCGTATCCGGACGACCGACGCCAAGGCCAAGGAGCTGAGGGGCTGGGCAGACCGCATCGTCACGCTGGCAAAACGGGGAGACCTTCACGCCCGGCGCCAGGCCCTTTCGATCATCCGCGAGCAGGCCGTGGTCCACCGGCTCTTTGATGAAGCCACGGATCGTTTCGGCGGCATCGAGGGCGGCTATACACGGATCGTCAAGCTGGGAAGGCGTCCTGGCGATGCCGCGCCCATGTCGATGATCGAGCTCGTCGCCGGCGACAAAACCCGGACCCCGAAGCCGTCCAAGGCCAAAACCGCAGAAGCTCCCAAAGCCCCGGCCGTAACACCTGCGGCTCCCGAGGCGGCCGATGCAGCGCCGGAAGCTTCGGATGACAGCGTCGACGCCGCTGCTGCGGAGACGACTGCCGTTCCCGGGCCCGAGGCGGCCGACGACACGACCAAGTCCGCGGCGCCGGAAGCCTCCGCCGCCCCCGAGGCTGAAGAGGCCCCCGCCCCCGAGCCCACCGGAGAGGAAGCGCCGGAGACGGAGACCAAGACCGAGGAGAAATAGCGGTCGTTCCTTTTGGGACTTTAAATCGATTGAAAAGCCCTGCCTGCCAAAGGCAGGGCTTTTCGCATTTTAGGAGGATGTTATGGAGCCGATACGTGTCATGGTCAACGGCGCACCGGGCAACGTCGCACGCATGGTGGTCCGCCACGTCATCCAGGATCCGCGTTTCCGCCTGGTACCCTGGTCCCTCACCGGCCCGGAAATAGATGCAGACGACTGCATTGTTGCGGGGGAGACGGTCCGGCTGGTCCGTCCGGATGACCGGGCCGTACTCCTCGACGCCCTGAAGTCGATGGGGACGGCCCCGATCTGCATCGATTTTACCCACCCTTCGGCGGTGAACGGGAATGCCGAATTCTATTGCGCCAACCACCTGCCATTCGTCATGGGCACGACGGGCGGCGACCGGGAAAAGCTCCTGGCCTGTGTGAAAGGCGCCGACATCTCCGCCGTCATCGCGCCCAACATGGCCAAGCAGATCGTCGGATTCCAGGCGATGATGGCCTATGCCGCAGATGCCTTCCCGGGGCTGTTCGACGGTTATACCCTTGAGATCGCGGAAAGCCATCAGCAGGGAAAGGCCGATACCAGCGGCACGGCCAAGGCGATGGTCGGCTATTTCAACCGGCTGGGGTGCAAATTTTCCGAAGAGGAGATCGAAAAGGAGCGGGATCCCGAATGCCAGCGGCGGGAATGGGGCATCCCCGAGGCGCACCTGGGCGGGCATGCATGGCACACCTATACCCTGGTCTCGGATGACGGCACCGTCAAATTTTCCTTCACCCACAATGTCAACGGACGGGAGGTCTACGTCCGGGGCACCCTGGACGCGGTGCGCTTCCTGCACCGCAAGATCGGCGAGGGAAGCCGCGGCCGGGTTTTCAGCATGATCGACGTGCTGAAAGGGGATTAAACCCGGTGGCAGGCCACCCAGTGTTCGGCATCGTCCGCCGCGCCGACCTGCCGGAGGAGGGGCTCCTCCCGGGTGCACCGTTCGATCCGGATGGGGCACCGGGTGCGGAATCGGCATCCCGACGGCGGATGGACGGGGGACGGCACGTCGCCTGAAAGGATCTGCTTCCGGTGCTGCGCGGCGGGGTCCGGAACGGGGATGGCCGACAGGAGCGCCCGGGTATACGGGTGCAGGGGGGACGCGTAGATGCTGTCGGCATCGGTGAGCTCCACGATCTTGCCGAGGTACATGACCGCGATCTGATCCGAGATATGCCGGACCACCGTAAGGTCGTGGGAGATGAAGAGGTAGGTAAGGCCCATCTCCTTCTGAAGGTCCAGCAGGAGATTGAGGATCTGGGACTGGATGGAGACGTCGAGGGCGGAAACCGGCTCGTCGCAGATAACGATCTCGGGGTTGAGGGCGATGGCCCGGGCGATGCCGATGCGCTGGCGCTGGCCGCCGCTGAATTCATGGGGGAAGCGCGTAAGGGCGCTTTCGGGCATTCCCACGGTCTTCAGCAGGCGCAGCACCCGGGCCCGGCGATCATCGGGGGAGCCCATGCGATGGATGATGAACGGCTCCTCGAGGATATCCCTCACCGTCAGCCGGCTGTTCAGGGATTCAAAAGGGTCCTGGAAGATCATCTGGATATCCCGACGGATGGCCTGGAGCCTGCGCCGGCCTGCGGTCAGGATATTGCGGCCGTTGAAATTGACGGTGCCTGCCGTTGGCTGGTAGAGGCGCAGAATCGACCGCCCGGCGGTGGTCTTGCCGCACCCGGATTCGCCCACCAGCCCCAGGGTCTCGCCGCGGCGGATCGAAAAGGAGATGCCGTCGACGGCCAGCACCTTGGCGACCTGGCGTCGGAATATGCCGCCCCGGATGGGAAAATGCATCTGAAGATCCCGCACCTCGAGGCATACCCGGGCAGCCTCTTTGGGCTCGGCTTTCGAGGGGACCTGCGGGGGGCTGTCGTCGGATGCATCCCCAACGGTCAATGCGCCGAGATCGAAGGGCGGAAGCGATGCCGCGAAGTGGCAGGCAGCAAGGTGATCGTCGCCTGCCGCCGCCAGCGGCGGCTGGGGCCGGCAGACGGGCTGGGCATGGGGGCAGCGGTTCTGGAAACGGCACCCCTCGGGCAGTTCGTGGAGCCCGGGAACGATGCCCGGAATGATCGAGAGGGCCGCCTTTCTCGGGAATTCGAGCCGCGGGATCGACGAGAGAAGCCCCCGGGTGTAGGGGTGTCGGGGGTTGCGGAAAATCGCCTCGACCGGGGCGGTCTCCGCGGTTCTACCGGCATACATGACCGCTACGGCGTCGCAGGTTTCGGCAATGACCCCGAGGTCATGGGTGATGAAGATGACCGACATGCCGGTCTCCGCCTGGAGGTCTTGGATGAGCGAGAGGATCTGGGCCTGGATGGTGACGTCGAGAGCCGTGGTCGGCTCGTCGGCGATCAGGATGTCCGGGCGGCAGGCCAGGGCCATGGCGATCATCACCCGCTGCCGCATGCCGCCGGAGATCTGATGGGCATACTCCCGCATCCGCTGCTCGGGTTCGGGGATTCCGACCTTTCCCAGCATGGCGACGGCGGCTTTTTCGACCTCGGCCGGCGCCATTTCCGGAAAATGGAGATGGTAGACCTCGGCGAGCTGCCGTCCGATCCGGTGGACCGGGTTGAGGGCGGTCATGGGCTCCTGGAAAATCATGGAGATCCGTCTGCCGCGGATGCGGCTCATCTCTTCGGGCGAAAGCCGGACGAGATCCCGGCCGTCGAAGCGGACCTCTCCTGCGGCGATGCGGCCCATGGGCTGCGGGAGGAGCCGCATGATCGACAAGGCCGTTACACTTTTGCCGCACCCGGATTCGCCGACGATGCCCAGGGTGCCGCCCCGGGCCAGGGTGAAGCTCACATCGTCCACGGCACGGACCCGGCCCTCCTCCGTATCGAAGGTCGTGACGAGGCTGCGAAGCGCAAGAATGGGGGACGCCGTCATTTCAGAAACGCCATTTTGTAGGTTTCGTCAATGCGCGTCACCGGCGGGAACGGCCGGCGCTCCCGCATGGCCTGTCGGGTTTCTTCCCGGCGGGCTTCGTCGTACCAGAAAAGCCCTCCTGTGGCGCTGTCGAAGGGGCTGAAGAGGTCGCCGCTGACCCTGGTGCCCGGCGGCGTCGGGAGTCGCCACCAGCGCCAGTAGGCCTGGCGGACGTAGGGGACCATGAAGGTCGGTACGAAGGGGCCGATCTCGTGGACCCGGGCCTGGATGCGCCGGGAGAGGTCGATCCTTTCGTCCGCCTCCAGGGAGTTCCGATAGGCGTCGATCAGCCGGTCCAGCTCGGGATCGTCGGTGTTGGTGATGTTGTTGGTCTGGGGCTTGTGGGCGTTGACCGAATGGAAATGCTCCCAGTACTGGGGCCTGAGGGAGGTGCTCCAGCCCATCCACGCCACGTCATGTTTTTTCTCCATCACCTTTTTGTAGGCGGCCGACGGATCGAGGCGCTGCAGTCGAAGCTCGATGCCGGCCTTCTTGGCCTCCTCCTTGAGCACCACTAGGCGCGGGGTGTGCTCCTCGATGCTGTAGCTCACCTCCACGGAGAAGCGTTTGCCGCCCCTGGCCCAGATGCCGTCGGGCCCCCGGGCCCATCCGGCCGCCCGCATGTATTCGTCGACCTTCCCGAGGTCGAAGCGGCGGGCGCGGATCTCGGTATTCGAATAGGGTCCGTACCCGACAAACCCGTTCTCCAGCCGGAAATAATCCCCCCGAAGGACCTGTTCGATCACCTTCTCCACGTTCATGGCATGGGCGAAGGCGTACCGGAGCCGCCGGTCCTGAAAGATCTCGCGGTCCTGGTTGAGCCAGAGCCCCATGGCCGACTGCTGGGTGTCGTTGAAGAACCAGATGCGTTCGATGTAGCCGTTTTCGATCTGGGGCGTTTTCGACCGGATGTGCCAGTACTGGGGAAAATTCATGGCGAAGGTGTCGATGCGGGCCTTCTTGAAATATTCCCAGAGGATGTTGAAGTCCCGGACCACCGTGAACTTGACCCGGTCGACGTTGAAGCGGTGCCGGAAGAAGCGGAGATCGTTTCCCCACCAGTCCGGCTTCCGTTTGAACATCACATATTTGCCTTTCCTGAAATCCGAGATCTGGTAGGG
The DNA here is from genome assembly GCA_913060435.1 of uncultured Desulfococcus sp. Lineage (GTDB taxonomy): Bacteria > Desulfobacterota > Desulfobacteria > Desulfobacterales > Desulfococcaceae > Desulfococcus. The sequence goes on along the minus strand of CAJXSB010000019.1, from coordinate 8,410 downwards.
GCCGGTGTTGGGCACCACCGCCCAGTTGTATTTCCGGACGAAGTCCTCGCCCAGCGCCTTGTAGAAATGACGGGGCGTGGGGGCGATGCCGAGCTTCAGGTGGAGGTCGGGCACTGCCTTGGTGCTCACCACCGCCAGGGTCTGGTCGTCGTAGACGATGACCCGGTCGATCTCCCGGGTGTAGTAGTCGTTGTACCAGGGGGCGATGATGTGCTTGGATCGCATGAACTCCAGGGTGAAGGCGAAGTCGTCCGCCGTGACCGGAACGCCGTCGGACCAGCGGGCCCTGGGATTGAGCCTGAAGTACATGGTCTTCTTGTCCGGATCGAAGGCCCAGTGGGTCGCCAGCTCCGGTGTGATATTGAGGGTATTGGGGTGGAGGCCGATGAGGCTCAGCTGGTTGCCCAGGATCGCGCTTCGGAAGCTGCTGTTGGAGTCGGGCCCCACCGTCCGGAAGGTCAGGGGGAAGGTCATGATGGCGGAGCGAAAGGTCCCGCCCCGCCGCGCATCGGGCGAAGCGAAGACCGGGTCGGTGTCGTTGGTCTGCCACTCGATATCCTGCGGCAGCACCGGCACCGCCGCAAGCGGTCCGGGGGCGAAGGCCGCGCATGCCCCGAACAGGGCCAGGGCAGCAGCGAGCATCCGTAGGGTCGTGGTCATGAATCCTTCCTTTTCATCGCTTGAGGCCCGGCGCGCCGGGCGATTATTCATACACCGTATGCAGTTTGGGGTCGAAGGCCTCCCGCACCGCTTCACCGATGAAGGTCACCGTGATGAGGGTCACCACCATGGCCGTGATCACCGATGCGGCGATCCACCAGGCATCCATGTAGGTCCACCCCTGCTGGAGCAGCTCCCCCCAGCTCGGCGTCGGCGCGGGCAGCCCGAAGCCGAGGTAGTCGAGGGAGGTGAGTGCGACGATGCCTCCGGAGACGGAAAACGGCGCGAAGGTGACGATGATGGCCACGGTGTTGGGGATGATATGCCGGAAAATGATCCGCAGGTTGGAGGCGCCCAGGGCCCGGGCGGCCAGCACGTACTCCCGCTCCCGCTCCTTGTAGGTGACGGTCCGCATGGTCCAGGTCATGCCGATCCATCCGAAAAAGGCCATGATGAGGATCAGGATGAAAAAGTTGGGCACCACGATGGATGAGATGATGATGATGACGTAGAGGAAGGGCACGTTGGACCAGATCTCGATGATCCGCTGGAAAAAGAGGTCGAACCGGCCCCCGAAATACCCCATGGCGCACCCGATGCTGACGCCGATGGTATAGTTGATGAGGAGGAGCCCCAGAGAGAAGAAGATGGCGATGCGGAACCCGTAGGCCAGGCGGGCCAGGATGTCCCGGCCGACGATGTCGGTGCCGAGGAAATGGCGCGAGGCGGCGGACGGCGGAAACGGTGGAAAGGCGCCCTCCCTCAGATCGTTTTCGTAGGGGTTGAAGGGCACCGGCGGCATCAGCACCCAGTTGCCGGCGTCCTCGGCGTCAAACCGGGCCTTGAGATCCCGGTAGTTGGTCTCGTAGTCGTAGTCGAGGCCGAAGGTGGTGCCGGGGAGGATCCGGCCGTATGTGGGAAAATAGGTCCGGCCTTCGTATCGGACCACCAGGGCCCGGCTGTTGATGAGCAGCTCGGCCGAGAGGCTCAGCAGGATGAGAATGGTGAAGAGAATGAAGGAATAGAAGCCCCGGCGGATCGACTGGAACCGGCGGATTTTTTTGATGGTGAGGGGGTTGAGCTTCATTTGAACTGCACCCGGGGGTCGACGATGGCCACGCAGATGTCCGACAAGATATTTCCGATCATGAGCAGGAGGGAGGAGATGACGAGGATGCCCAGCACCACCGGGTAGTCCCGCTGCACGATCGACTCGTAGCCCAGCAGCCCCATCCCATCAATATTGAAGACCGTCTCTATCAGGAACGATCCCATGAGGATGACCGAGATGTTGTTACCGAAATGGGTGGCGATGGGGATCAGGCTGTTCCGGAAGGCGTGCCGGAAGACGGCCCTTCGAAACGGGAGCCCTTTGGCGATGGCCGTCCGGACATAGTCCGACGCCAGGTTGTCCATGAGGGTGTTTTTCATCAGGAAGGTCATGATGCTGAAGGACCCGATGACGTAGGCGGCCAGGGGGAGGACGGTATGCCAGGCGAGGTCCGCCGCCTTCTGGAGCAGGGTGAAGTCTTCGAATTCGTCGCTGATGAGTCCGCCCAGGGGAAAGAAATCCCAGTGGGATGCAAAGAGGATGAGCAGGAGCACCCCGGCGACCCATCCGGGGATGGCGTAGCCGATGAAGACGACCACCGACGAGAGATTGTCGAAAAGGGTCTTGTGCCGCACTGCCTTGACCACGCCCAGGGGGATGCAGACCCCGTAGATCAGGATCATCGAGAGGACCCCGAAGTAGAGGGAGATGGGGATGCGCGTCCGTATCATCTCCCAGACCGGGTCGTAGTAGCGGGTGGAGGTGCCCAGGTCGCCCCGCAGCACCTTGCCCAGCCAGAGCCCGTAGCTGACGAGAACCGGCTTGTCGAACCCGTAGTACTGCTTGAGCGCTTCGATCTGCGCCTCGGAAAGGGGTTGGCGCTGCTCGCCCGCGGCGCCACCTGTCCGCTGCCCCCCCTCCTGGCCCTGCATCTGCTGGGCCTGCATGATGATCCGCTCGATGGGGCCGCCGGGAACGAAGCGGGTGATGGTGAAGACCATGATGGTGATGCCGAGGAAGGTCGGAATGATCAGCAGCAGTCGCCGGATGAAATACGCGGTCATGGGCGCGGTCGGTTCCTCAGTCTGGAAGGTTGAAAAAAAAGTCTCCCATATTTACCAGCAAACGGTGCCGAACTCAAGGCTTTACCCTGCCGCGATCCGCCGCTTCCATCGGATGTGGTTTCATCATGGTAGAGGTAATACTGCAGGTCGATGCTGCGTTCAGCGGTGTGGGTCAGCACTGCACGGGCGACGAAGGCATCCAGTCCGCTTTTCAGGAGCAGAAAACCGGACTGACCGGGATGGGCTGCCATCTCGAGTCGGCGAGCCTCCCCCAACCGGGTATCTTCCGTGTCGGTATAGGCAAGGGAGACTGGCCGGTCGAAATTTTTGGGAAGGCTCGCACAGCCAACCAGGATGACCATCGCCATGCCCACAAGCAGATGGATCCGCTTGCCGATGTTGGTGCTGGGTTTCCCTGTATGCATAACTAATGTGGAATTTATGTTTCCGGCAGGGATTCCCGTGGGGGATCCGCCGGGGCCGCCGGCATCGCCTCTCCGCTGTCCTGCAGCCAGGCCTCGAACAGCTTGTAGCCGACGGAGAGAATGACCGCCCCGATGAAAAGTCCCAGGAACCCGAAGGAGATAAAGCCGCCGATGGCGCCGAGGAAGATCACCAGCATGGGAACCGCGGCCCCCCGGCCCATGAGGATCGCCTTCATGGGGCCGTCCGAGATGGCCGCCGCAAGCAGCCAGAGGGTGAGGAGGACCGCCGTGACCGTGCCCAGCTTTGCAAATGCGTAGATGATCACCGGGAGGATCACCGGAGCGGGACCGATCTGGATGATCGCCAGGATGAGGCAGAGCAGGGCCCAGAGGCCGGCGGCGGGAATGCCGGCCGCAGCGAGCCCCAGGCCGATCAGCAGCGCCTGCGCCATCGAAACCCCGATGATCCCCTTGACAACGTTTCGTACCGTTTTTACGAAAATTTCCGCAAACTCTGAACCGCGCTCACCGGCCAGGCGTACGAAGAGGCGCCGGGCCATGCGTCCGCCGTCCTGGGCGGAAGCCATGAGGACGCCGGCAATCACGAGCGAAACGGCAAACATCAACAGGCCTGCAGCGGTGCTGAACAGGGTCGTGAACAGCCATTTGGCAAAGGCCACGATCTGGGGCTCGAATTTCACGACCAGGGATGCGAGATTGTCGGACGCCTTCTGCCAGGTGCTCTTGACGGATGGGCCGATGACGGGCCAGTCCCCGATGCTGTCGGGCGGCGGTGGAATCCGGAGACCGCCTCCCGGCAGCGTGCTGCTGAAATCTTTCAGGCTGTCGACGCTGGAGAGGGCGAGCTGTGTGCTCGGCACGATGATGATCAGCAGCGCGGCGAGGGTCAGGACGGTGGCGGAAAGCTTGCGGCGGCCGCCCATCTGGGCGTTCAACCGTTCATAGACGGGGTGGAGCGCGACCGCGATGATGATCCCCCAGACGGCCGGAGACACAAACGGCCTGAGGATCTGGAAGCACCAGGCAAGGAGAAGGGCCAGTGCACCAAGCTGGATGGCGATGTCGACGGCCCTGCCGGCAGGAGATGCGCCGCTATCGGTCGTGGCGGTTTTTTTCATGATATTTTTCCTCCGCTGATATCGGTGGCATCAACCCGCATGCCACAAACTGTCACACCGCCTCTTTTTCGGCCTGTCGGAGTGCCGGTGAGGCTTCTGTTTCCCCTGCGGGGCGGTCCGTATGATAGATGTGGACATCCCGCTGCGGGAAGGGGATGGAGATTTCCGCTTCGTCGAAGCGCAGCTTGACGGCACGGGTGACATCCCAGTAGACATCCCAGTAATCGTCGACCTTGACCCAGGGGCGGACCACGAAGTCGACGGAGGACTCGCCCAGGGTGTGGAGGCGGACCATCGGCTCCGGATGATCGAGGATGCGCTCGTGGGACTGGAGGATATCCATGAAAACCGACTCCGCTTTGGGGATGTCATCGCTGTAGGAGATCCCGAAGACCATGTCGACCCGGCGGATATCCTGTGCCGTCACGTTCTTGATCACGTCCCCCCAGATCTTGTTGTTGGGGATGACGATGAGCTGGTGGTCCACCGTCAGCAGGCTGGTGGAGACCAGGCTCATCCGGTCCACCTTTCCGTAGACCCCGCCGACATCCACCATGTCGCCGACATCGTAGGGGCGGTAGAGGAGGATCATCATCCCGGAAGCGAAGTTTCCCAGCGTCTCCTGGAGCGCAAAGCCAATGATGAAACCGGCGATGCCAAGTCCGGCCAGGAGCGGCCCCAGGCTGATGCCCAGCTGAGATAGGGCGAGCATGATGCCGAAGATCATCACCAGGTTGGCAACGGTGTTGACAATCATGCGCTTTGCCAGCTGCGACAGGCTTAGCCGGGATGCTTCCATGGCTTTGTTGAGCCCTGCACGAACGAAGCGGGTGATGAAGCGGAAGGCGAGGATGATGACGATAAAGAAAATCAGTTTGAGCAAAAATTTCGGTCCATTGTCCACCAGCCACCCCATGAAATTCTTGAGGGTGCGCCCGGCCAGGGTGACCGCTGCGCCGGTGTCTGTCAAACCGGAGCTGAAGTCCTGGGTGGCGGTCATCAGTTCGGCGCGCATCGGCCCGGTGTCGAGTTCGAGTTCATCCATGAGGTCCAGGGCCGCTGTCATGCTCGCCGTATTGGTCTCGAGGCTCTTGACGCTGGCGGCCAGTAGTTTGGGGGCATCGGCGTCATCCGGAAGCTCCTTGCGTCGCTTTTTCAGGCGGCTGATCCGTTCCAGGGCGAGGTCGATTCGGCCGGAGAGCGTTTCAACGCGGTCCTGGAGGCGTTCGGCCAGCGCAGAGGACGCTTCCTCGTTGGGCATGCCGATTTCGGCCATTTTCTCAATCTGGCGCACCAGGATGCGGTAAAATTCGTCGATGCGGCGGGTGTACTTGGCCACTTCTTCTTCGATGCTGTAGCGCTCATCCGCGGCTGCCTCCATCCGGGCTGCCCGGGCGGCATCCACTTTCCCCCGGAGGCGGTCGATGTGGAACGTGCTGCGCTCCAAGACATAGCGGAAAAGATCCTCTACCTCCTTGCGCAGTTCAGGCTGCGGCGCTGTCTTCTCCAGTGCCATCAGAGCATCGGAGAGCTCGTAGAGCGTATCCAGGCTCCGGTCCTGAAGCGACCACAGCTGCAGCTCCAGGACCAGCCGATCTTCCGGGTTGGCGTCCTGCATCGCCTGCACGTAGCGGGTTCCGGTTTCGCTCATGGAGATGAGCTGCTTGAGAAGTGCGTTGGCCTGCTCGCCGACCTCCTCGGGGGGCAACTCCGCCAGCGGCGGCTGGCTGTCCGTCTTTGCCGACGTTTCCTGTGCGACGCTGTAGCCCTGCGTGGCCAGCACGACAATGCACGCGATGATCCAGTTCGCCGCGGCGTATTTTATGAGATTTTGCATGGCTTGTTACTCCTTCATTCCCACGGCCATTTCAACGCGTCGGTTGCGGCGTCGGCCGTCTTGGCTGCTGTTGGAGGCGATTGTGTATTCCTTTCTTTGGGGGGCCCTACTGCAGCGCTGCCGGAGGATCAGTTGAGTTCGTCATCCTTGTAGTATTTGGTGCCGAAATTGCTGAAAACCGCATATCCGGCCGCCCCTTCCACCATCCTCCGGGCTTTGGGCTGGACCTCGTAAAGCTCCGTCAGGGTCTTTTTCGCCATGCTGCGGATTTCACGCTGCTGCTCCTGCTTTGTGGGGTCCTTTGCCATCGCCGTGCCGCTGATGCCGATGGAGAGTATCAGCACGATCCATCCGGCGTACATGACGTTTTTTCCGATAGAGGGGCGGGGAACCTTGATGCCGTTTAGCTGCTGTTCCATTGCTGTTCTCCTTTTGTCCTGACCGTTGTTTCGATGATGGATGGTTGCCCTTTTTGCTCTGTAAGACCTTATAGTTCTTCGGTCTGCAGTCGAAAGAGCCGCTTTGTTGAGGTTTCCAAGATGTCGTGTGGATGGAAATATATGAGAGGAATATATATTTTTATAAAATAAGCCCGCCATGGAAGAATGCAAGCTCGAAAAGGCCGTTCCGGTGCCCACTGGATATGCATCGTTATTTCAGATGATTTTACAGGTTTTTTATCCCGGACGTTGCTCCCCTGCTTGTCCACGCCGGAAACGCCGTTTCCGGACGACCGACATGGGTTAATCACCCCATGAAAAATGGGGATTATGCTCATGACATTTGGGGGATACTCCTATTTTCTTCTTTACGATTTTATTTTAGCATAATCAAAATTGTATATCCTGCCATCAGCCTCCTGAATCGTATACTACCAGTGGAATCTCCAAGCCGGTCCGAAATCCAGCGATGCTCCCACGGAACCCTTTTGCAGAAACGCTCATCCGAACCCAAGCGCTTGGTCAGCTGGAACATTTTGTAAACCCCTCCGCAGAAACCTCGGAACCATCCATGGGGTGTCATTGGCGGGGAGAAGCACCAGAGACAATGCCGGATCCGCTGCATGGTGGCGGCGAATCACCGCTGGTCTTTAAGGACCTCCAGGATGCCCGGAAAGGTGGGCCGGCATTGCTGCTGGGCGGCGTGAAGCGAGGACGTATCCGTAAATGCGGGAAAAAAGGAGGGCGAAAATGAAGGAATGGATCAAAGTGGGAATGGTATTGGCGATGATCCTCGGGTGGCCGGTGACGGGGATCTCACAGGATTTCAGTACGTCGGACCTCGAGGGAAGCTGGTATTTATATTCCACGGAAGTCGACTCGTCCGTTCCGGCGGTCTATTGGCTGACGGGGAATTTCGAGGTCGACGCCGCAGGGAATATGGCGGGCGTCTATACCGCGCCCGACGGCTCATCCGTAGCGTTGACCAGCGGCCAGATGACCGTTGCGCGGGACGGCACCATCAAGGGAAGTTTTTCTGCAGAAACGGGCCTGACCGGCACCGTGGTCGACGGCAAGCTGGATCGGAGCAAGACCTTCGGCAACGCGGTCATGATCGGCTCGGACGGCACCATGGACCTCGCCACCATGATCAAGGGCGGCGGCACATTCGCGTCTGGCGATATTCAGGGGGAATGGTACAGCTACGCGACGATCATTGATCCCGTGACGGGCGGCGTGTTTTGGATGTATGGCACCCTCGATGTGGACAGTTCTGGAAACGTTACCGGAAGCTACACAGGGCCCGACGGGACAACCGCTGCGGTGACGGGGGGGAGCTTCCCCCTGGATGAGAGCGGCGTGATCGACGGCAGCATGACCCTGTCGATGGGTGAACGATCGTTAACACCCTCTTTCCAGGGCAAGCTGGATCCGGGCAAGACCTTTGTCGCCTGGGCCGGTGTGGCGGAGGATGAGAGTATGGCGGTCGGGTACCTCCACAAAGCCGGCGGCACGTTTACCCCGGGTGAGGGAAAAGGGTTCTGGTATGCCTACGGCCTCAGCATCGATCCGACCGTTCCAGCGGTCTATTGGGCCTACGGCAGGTCCGTCTTCGATGCCTCGGATGATCTGAAGGGCGTCCTGAACGCGCCGACGGGCGAACAACTGCGGGCCACAAGTGACTCGGTGCTGGACGAGAACGGCGTTTTCACCGGTACGCTGGCGTTTTCCAACGGCGACACTGGAATGACTGCCTCCGCCAAGCTGGACCAGAACCGGACAAGCCTCACGGGC